>CAYYUE010000043.1:0-13694 GCA_964474745.1 uncultured Bacteroidaceae bacterium
AAAGAGACCGAACATATAGTTTTTGATCATCGAGGCACCTTAAATCAAGAGTCTTTAGAAAATCTAATTCTCGAAGTAAAAAAAGACAATAGTGTATTCGCATCATATATTCCCAAATACCTGATTGATTTTCTACAAGAATATTACTTTGAAATAGAAATAGGTACAAACTTTCCTTTACAAGATCGTTTGTCTTGCTATTATTATAATTGCGGGACCCATTGCAGTAATGATTTTATTGCTCAATGGTTTCGCTTCAATTTAAATATTAGCAACATTCTAACAGCCTTATCCTGTCGTAAATATAATATGGATAAAAGTTTATATGTTATCGGAACCGACCCTGTGAGCGATCTTATTCGTCACAGTACAGCAAGAGATTTTGGTCTAGGCCAAGAATTATCATATTTTACAGACTTAACTCATATTGCTGAAGATCCAAATTTACTGAGTAAGGAAAAGAAAATAGATTTGCTGAAATGGGAATGGTTAGAAGAAAATACCTTTTTCAAAACATTTGATATAGAATACCTATTTGCTTACCTAATCAAATTAGAAATCGTAGAACGATGGTCTCAGATGGATAAAGTTTCCGGGGAAGCAATTTTCAGGAAAATTATTGCTACATTAAAAAAAGATAGCTCTAATGCTTTAATAGAATTTAAGAAGAATAATATAAAATAGATATGGCTACAAAAGGAATTGTTAGAGGCATTGTGTCTAACCTCGTTACTGTTGAGGTTGATGGACCTGTTTCACAGAATGAAATTTGTTTTATTACTGTTTCAGGAACAAAACTCATGTCTGAAGTCATCAAAATTATAGGGAAGAATGCCTATGTGCAAGTATTTGAAAGTACTCGTGGTATGAAGGTCGGTGATATTGCTGAATTTGCCGGACATATGTTGGAAGTAACATTAGGTCCGGGTATGTTATCACGTAATTATGATGGTTTGCAAAACGATCTTGATAAGATGAATGGCGTTTTCCTCCAAAGAGGAGAATACACTTTCGCTTTAGATAATGAAAAATTGTGGGATTTTAAACCTTTGGCAAAAATAGGAGATACTGTTGTTGCCGGATCTTGGCTAGGAGAAGTTAATGAGAATTCACAGCCTCACCGTATTATGGTACCTTTTACTTTTAAAGGAAGCTACACTGTCAAAAATATTATCTCGGAAGGGCAATACAATATAAACGAAGTAATTGCATTACTCACTAACAAAAATGGAAATGATTATCCCGTTACAATGATACAAAAATGGCCTGTTAAACGCCCTATTGGATGCTACCAAAACAAGCCTCGTCCATACAAATTATTGGAAACCGGCGTAAGAATCATAGACACAATGAACCCCATTGTTGAGGGGGGCACCGGCTTTATTCCAGGACCTTTTGGCACAGGAAAAACAGTATTGCAACATGCTATATCCAAACAGGCAGAAGCTGATATCGTTATCATTGCAGCTTGTGGAGAAAGAGCTAACGAAGTAGTAGAAATATTCAAAGAATTTCCATTATTAGACGATCCGCATACGGGTAGAAAACTAATGGAAAGAACTATTATTATTGCCAACACCTCAAATATGCCCGTTGCTGCACGAGAAGCTTCCGTTTATACTGCAATGACATTAGCAGAATATTATCGAAATATGGGTTTAAAAGTACTTTTGATGGCAGATTCTACCTCTCGTTGGGCACAAGCGTTAAGAGAAATGAGCAATCGTTTGGAAGAATTACCGGGTCCGGATGCTTTCCCAATGGATTTGTCGGCTATTATTGCCAACTTTTACTCCCGTGCAGGCATGGTAGAATTTAAGAATGGGCAAACCGGATCTGTAACTTTTATCGGAACAGTATCTCCGGCTGGAGGTAATCTTAAAGAGCCTGTTACCGAAAATACAAAAAAAGTAGCCCGTTGTTTCTACGCCCTTGAACAAGCTCGTGCCGATCGTAAACGATACCCTGCCGTAAATCCTATCGACAGTTATTCAAAATATCTAACTTATGATGAGTTTCAGAACTATATTTCGGAACATCTCTCCGAGAACTGGGTTGAAATAGTCAACGAAGCCAAAACATACATGCAACGAGGAAAAGAAATTGCCGAACAAATCAATATTCTGGGCGACGATGGTGTTCCGGTTCAATATCACATCACATTTTGGAAATCGGAACTTATCGATTTCATTATTTTACAACAAGACGCCTTCGATAAAATTGATGGACTATGTCCTATCAATCGACAAAAATACATGCTTACCAGCATTATCGAAATTTGTAGAAGCGAATTTAATTTTGAATCTTTTCTGGAAGTAAATGACTTTTTCAAACGACTCATTAATATCTACAAACAAATGAACTATTGCGAGTTTAATGGCGAGAAATTTAGTCAATACGAGCAAGAAGCTAACGATTTAATAAGAGAAAAAATTATGTAAATATGGCAGCAAAAGCATTTCAAAAGATATATACACAAATAACGCAAGTTACTAAAGCTACTTGTTCATTGAGAGCTTCCGGCGTTGGTTATGACGAACTAGCAAGTGTCGACGGGAAATTGGCTCAGGTAGTAAAAATTGTCGGCGAAGAAGTTACTTTACAAGTGTTTTCAGGTACTGAAGGTATTCGAACCAATGCTGAAGTCGTTTTTATGGGTAAAGCTCCAACTTTAAAAGTGAGTGACCAATTGGCCGGGCGTTTTTTCAATGCATATGGCGATCCTATCGATGGAGGACATATACCCGAAGGTAAAGAGGTAGAAATTGGAGGACCTTCGGTTAATCCGGTCAGGAGGCAACAACCTTCCGAGCTGATTGCTACAGGTATTGCAGGTATCGACTTAAACAATACTCTTGTAACAGGGCAAAAAATACCTTTTTTTGCAGACCCAGATCAACCTTTCAATCAAGTAATGGCAATGGTTGCTCTTCGTGCCCAATCAGATAAAATCATTCTCGGAGGAATGGGTATGACTAATGATGATTACCTTTTCTTTAAAAATACTTTTTCCAACGCAGGCGCTCTAGATCGAATAATCAGTTTTATCAATACGACGGAAGATCCTTCCGTGGAAAGAATATTGATTCCTGACATGGCCCTTACCGCAGCCGAATACTTTGCAGTGGAAAAACAAGAAAAAGTATTGGTTTTACTCACTGATATGACCAATTATGCCGATGCACTTTCTATTGTGTCAAACCGCATGGATCAAATTCCTTCGAAAGATTCTATGCCTGGATCGTTATATTCCGATTTAGCAAAAATTTATGAGAAAGCCGTACAATTTCCACAAGGAGGTTCTATCACTATCATTGCCGTAACAACACTTTCGGGAGGAGACATCACTCATGCCGTCCCCGATAACACGGGTTACATCACCGAAGGACAATTGTATTTGCGTCGCGACAGTGATATTGGTAAAGTAATTGTTGATCCGTTCCGTTCCTTATCCCGTTTAAAACAATTGGTAATTGGAAAAAAAACACGCAAAGACCATCCCCAAGTGATGAATGCTGCCGTGCGCCTATATGCCGATGCTGCTGATGCAAAAACAAAAATGGAAAACGGATTCGATTTGACTGATTACGACGAAAGAACTATTGCCTTTGCAAGAGAATATTCCGGCAAATTATTAGCCATTGACGTAAATCTTAACACCACCGAAATGCTAGATGTCGCTTGGGAACTGTTTGCAGAATATTTCACCCCTGCCGAAGTAGGTATTAAGCAAGAATTGGTGGATACTTATTGGGGGAAATATTAATAATTATTTTAATAAACTTATAACATGGCTATTAGCTTTCAATACAACAAAACATCGCTTCAAGGCTTGGAAAAGCAATTGAAAGTACGGCAACGTGCCCTTCCTACTATAAAAAGTAAGGAAAGTGCTCTTCGTATGGAAGTGAAACGCTGCAAAGAGGATCATAACTCATTAGAAAAACGCCTAGAGCACGAGATCCAAAGCTATGATTACATGGTAGCTTTATGGAACGAATTTGACCCAACCTTATTAACTGTAAAAGATGTCGTTTTATCGCAAAAAAAAATAGCGGGCGTAGCCATTCCTATATTGGATAATATTGAATTTGAAATTGCCCAATACAGTTTATTCAATTCTCCAGCTTGGTATAGCGATGGCATCCATTTACTGAAAATATTAGCCAAAACCGCTATAGAAGCCGAATTTACCGCTCTAAAATTAGAACTTCTAGAGCGTTCTCGACGAAAAACAACGCAAAAACTTAACCTTTTTGAAAAAGTACAGATTCCAGGTTATCAAGACGCTATTGCAAAAATCAAACGATTTATGGAAGATGAAGAAAGTCTTTCGAAATCCTCGCAAAAAATTATGCGTGCAAACCAAGAAAAGAAAAAAAGAGAGGAGGAACAAGCATGATAACAAAAATGAACAAATATTCCTTTTTGGTTTATCATAAAGACTACGAATGTTTTTTGAAAAACCTTCAACAGATGGGAGTTGTACATATCGAACATAACCAAGTAAAAGAAAATCATCCTTTACTTGAGCAGTTGTCGCAACAACAAAAAAAGATAGAGGAACAACTTTCTTTATTGGAAAATATAAAAACAGAATATAAAGACCAATCTGCAGAAGAAGGAGAAAGCTTGTTAAGTTCTAACGAAAAAGAAAACTTGATAGACAGCATCGATTCCTTAAACGAAGAAATTAACAAAGCCCAGGCAATGATACAAGCCCTTGAAAAAGAAATGGATCAATTGTCTATATGGGGTCCATTCAGCTACGAAACATTAAATCGTTTGAATGCATCCGGCTATAAAATCACGTTCTTCATATGTCCAAGTTCTCATTACAGCGAACAATGGGAAAAAGATTATAACGCATGCCTAATCAATACTGTTGGAATTAATGATTATTTTATCACCATTACAAAAGTAGGTGAAGAAGTTGCTATTGATGCGGAAATTGCCAAATTACCCAATCAAGATATAACTCAACTTCATTCGGCAATGGAAGAAGAAAATAGAAAAAAAATCATTGCTGAAAAAAAATTACTCGCTATCGCCACTTTTCATATTCAAGAAATCAAATACCACCAGACGGACAATATCAATGAATTGACCTGGCAAAAAGCATTATTCAATACTCAAAAGACCAATACTGAAAAACTTATGCTTTTGGAAGGCTATATTCCACAAGAAAAAGCACCTAAAATGGAAGAAGAGTTAAACCAAAACAAATACTACTATCTTCAAATGAAAATCACTCCGGAAGATAACGTTCCTATTCAATTAAAAAATAATTTCTTTTCTCGTTTATTCGAACCTATCGGAGCATTATATATGTTACCAAAATACAATGAATTGGACTTAACTCCGTTTTTTGCTCCTTTCTTTATGATATTTTTTGGCCTTTGTCTAGGAGATTCCGGTTATGGACTATTCCTTTTATTAATAGCAACGGCAGCAAAAGTATTTTACAAAAAAGCTTCTAAGTCTATGAAATCTATTTTTTCATTGATCCAAGTTTTTGGTATATCTACGTTTTTGTGCGGATTGCTTACCGGTACTTTTTTCGGTACAAACTTATATGACTGGGGTATTCCAGGCTTCGATAAACTTAAAGATATTATCCAACTCAGTGACAGCCAAATGTTCACTTTAGCAATTGTAATGGGAGTTATACAAATACTTTTCGGAATGATTCTAAAAACAATAAACCGTATGATACAATTCGGTTTCGCTTACGGTTTATCCATGATTGGATGGATATTATTGATTATTAGTAGTTTTTTCGCTTTTTTATTCCCTCAAATTATGCCCATATTCGGAACTATACACATAATAATAGTATCCATTTGCGGCATATTAATATTTTTGCTCAACTCGCCGGGAAAAAATCCGTTGCTGAATATTGGTTTAGGTTTGTGGGATACCTATAACATGGCAACAGGTTTTTTGGGAGACGTATTGTCGTATATTCGTCTTTTTGCTCTTGGTTTGGCCGGTGGTATTCTAGCAAGTGTTTTCAACAATCTGGCTGTAGGCCTTAGTCCTGACAATGCAATTATTGGCCCCATCGTGATGGTGCTTATATTTATTGTCGGCCACGCAATCAATATCTTTATGAATGTACTGGGAGCTTTAGTGCACCCCATGCGGCTTACTTTCGTTGAATTCTTTAAAAACGCCGGATTTAACGGTGGGGGGGAAAAATATTCCCCTTTTATAAAACAACAAAAAACAATCGTAAATAAATAAATTGATAAAAAAAGATTACTATGGAAATGAATTTGTTAATTGCCTACATAGGCATCGCCATTATGGTAGGTTTATCAGGTATTGGTAGTGCGTTCGGTGTAACTATCGCAGGAAATGCAGCTATTGGAGCTCTAAAAAAATCACCCGGTTCCTTTGGGCGCTTTATGATTCTAACCGCCCTACCCGGAACACAAGGTTTATATGGATTTGGAGGTTATTTTCTTTTTCAAAGCATCTTCAATTTGCTATCTCCAGAAATGACTGTACTTCAATCCGCCGCTATTTTCGGTGGTGGCGTCGCTCTTGGAATCGTTGCTCTTTTCTCTGCTTTACGTCAAGGGCAGGTATGTGCAAATGGGATCAATGCCATTGGTAGTGGTCACGACCTTTTTACAAACACCCTTATTCTTGCCGTATTCCCAGAGCTTTATGCTATCATTGCTTTTGCAGGAGTGTTCCTTATGGGAAGCGCAGTAGCTTGATAAATCTAAAAGTACAAAAATAAGTACCTAACTGAATAGGTACTTATTTTTTGTATTTTCGCATAGAGATCTTTTATTTTGTAAACCGTTTCAAAAATTATATTTTAATCTAAGATACCCTACTCCCATACTCGAGGGTTGAAGCATTGTTTTTCCTGCTACAAAAAGTTGTACCATAATGCTTAATGATAAATTATTCGAAAGAGAGATGTCTGCCGACGGGCCAAAATAAAATATGGGAATATCGATAAAACTCATCGCCGATATACCTCCGGTAAAAATCGGAGTAAATGGATACGAAAGACGCACAGAGGCAGTCCATGAAGCGATCGAAAGGAAGCTTGGAGTAATAGGTGTATCGTAAAGTTCCATGATGGATCCATTTTCTTGCCTGTGTTGTTGATTATAGAGAATTTCTCCCCCAAGAGACAAGGAATTTTTGAATACATAATCGGCTCCTATAGCCACCAATACTGTATTCTCCCTCTGTTTCGTATCATAAAAACTCGAACATTCTCCCCGAAGGTTTACACCTCCTACTTCCCCACTAAACCCTCCTCCGAAAACCATTGTAGAACCATTAACAACTCCTGCAAGGTATTGAATATCGTACTCTCTGTAATTGAATCGATGAAGCCCGGCAGCGGTAAGTTGGCCCGTACGATTTAGTTTGGCTGCAACCTCAATTACTGAAGTTCCTGAAGGATAATAACTCAACCGTACTGCATCACTCCCGCTGCGTTCAGGGTAGTCATAATCGAAAAGCGAATAAGAATTAAAAATATCGTTGGGATTGAACGTAAGGGTCTGCGACCAATTGATTCGCTGGCGACCGAGAACAGCGCTGAATTTATCCGTTTGATAACTAAAATACAGTCGTTCAATCGATGTATTCAATACAAAATCACGATTCCGCACCCAATCAAACGACAGATTCATAAAACCATCATCGGCAGTTGACGGGGGGGCTCCCAATAAGGCTCGGTTGCGAACTTCGGCTACAAAGGATACTTGTTCGGAGAAATTATATTTAAAATTCATTCTATTGTGAATCAAGCCACTACTCGTGATACTTCCATCGTCAAAATTTGCAATAGGGATATATAAACCACTTACATAACCTCCCAGTAAAGCTTTTTGAGCTGTGCAAACTCCCGAAAGCAAAACAAATAAACTACCTATCGCTAACCACTTTCCCATCTTCAAGAGTAATAATTCTACGTGCTTTCGCCGTAATTCGAGGATCATGTGTTGAAAAAATAAAAGTAATTCCCTCTTCTTTGTTTAACCGCTCCATAATATCGAGTAATGTTTCGGCTGATTTCCCGTCCAGATTCGCAGTAGGTTCATCAGCTAATACAAATGCCGGTTTCGATGCTAACGCACGAGCTACCGCAACACGTTGTTGTTGCCCTCCAGACATTTTAGACGGACGAGAATCGGCACGTTCCGCAAGCCCTACAGCCTGCAAAAGTTCCATTGCTCTTGCCGAACTTTCGGTAGTGGGCACACCTTGTAAATCCATTACAAAAGTAACATTTTCTTTGGCCGTTAATACCGGTATCAGGTTATACGCCTGAAAAATAAAACCGATATGATCGCGACGAAAATCAATCAATGCATTGCTTTTCATTTTTGTAATCTCATTACCGTTTATTACTACACTTCCTGAAGTGGGTGTATCAAGCCCGCCAAGCATATTTAACAATGTGGTTTTGCCTGATCCGGAAGGACCTACAATTGCTGTAAATTCACCTTTTCCGAATTCCAAATCCACATGATTAAGAGCAAATACTTTTTCCTCACCCTCATTGTAAAGTTTGGTCAATTGTTTGACCTCTATTATTTTTTCCATTTTGTTGCGGTTTTTGCGGGATAAATAGCCGATAAAATCCCCGTTATAATTACCATTAATGATATAATAAAAAATTGCTGAAGTGAAATAGACGGAACAATCAAAGTATCTATGCCTACAACCGAATAACTGCTCATGGAGTCGCTCATATCTACTCCACTTTTATTTATCAATACCAGCAGCCATCCTATAATCATTCCTATAAACCCTCCGAAGCAGGTTAGAATAGTACCTTCCAACAATACAAGTTTCATTACTTTTTTTCGACGCATTCCAATTGAAATAAGCATATTAAATTCTCTTTGTCGCTCGACTACCGACATCAGGATTGTGTTTACAATTCCAAATCCGAGTGCGAAGAGAATAATACCGACAATAACATAAAGCAACACTCCAAAAAAGTCGGTATAAATAGAAATGAACAAATCGATCTCTTTCCAGGTTCGAACAACAATTCCTTGCTGTAAGAATTGTGTTATGTGTTCTTTTGTTCCTAAAACCACCTTATCGTCATTGCTTGTCGTTTGAATCGCAATTTCGTGAACGGCATTTTCGGGCAAACGTGTCATAGTTCGCAAATCTCTGTCAAGTACAAAAACTTTATTTTCCTCCATTGCCCCATTAGTGATATCGTATATTCCACAAACACGAAATGCCGCACTTTGCTGTTCACCTGCTGTGTCAGCAAGAGAGATTATTACTTTCTGTCCGACACGCACTTGGTATTTTTCGGCAAACTTTGCGCCTACCACAATAGGTGTTCTTAGTGAGTCATTAAGGTATCTGCCCAGTGAATCAGGAATATACTTATGCAATGCACTAACGGTTTTTTCGACTTCAGGATTTATTCCTATGATTTGTATTCCTCCCATATCGTGTGCTGTAGCTACCGAGGCATTTACAACAACACGAGGTGAAACCGCCCGAACATTCTCGAGTTTAGATATTTGCTTTACAAGCGATGAGTCAAGAAAATAATCCTCTAATTCTTGTTCGTCTATAAACATTTGAGTATTTACAGACAAATGTGTCATTTCGACAGAAATAGTATCATCTATCTTTTTCGAAACCATTCCATTAGCAAAAGCAACCACAAAAACAGAAGCAATAAGCCCTATAACGATTGCCGAGAGAATTACTCCCGAGCGAAGTTTATTTCGCCATATATTTTTCCAAGCCAATTTCCACAACACAACTTAATCCCTTAATGAATGAATAACTTTCAGAGAGCGAATCTTAACCAACGGGTATAACATCACTACAATTACAATAATAAAAACAATGATAGCCTGTGTATAAAACAAATGCGGAGACATATCGAACGGAAGAATGCTTTCGTATCCCAATTCATTCATCTGCGCGCCCATTGAACCGCCTAATTTCAACGGGAAGTAATGTAACCATGCTATAACAGGAAGAGCAATTGCTATCGCTGCTCCAATAGCCATCATAGCAACCATCATCACCTCGATAAAAAGCGACCAAATAATTGTTTTACATTTTGTTCCAAGCGCCATCATAACGCCGAATTCACGCTTACGTTCGTTGGTGAGCATAATAATGGTGCTTAACAATCCAAAGGCTACAATCAGATAGAGAAAATATATATAAGTCATCATCTGCTTTTTATCTTGCGAAGCTCCTGCCACAGTACCATCAATAAGTTTTTCCCAACCAATGTATGCATACTCTTTATCGTCGAAGGTTTTAGAATCGTTCTTGTTTTTAAGCGTTACAGCCACGTATGTTTCACCATCCGGCATCGAAATAAAGTTTTGAGCAATTTTGAGCGGCATATAGACAACTCCTCCATTGAGCGTAGGTTCGGCAATTTTAACAATCCCTCCGATAACAAAGAGTCCATTGGCGCTCTCTCCGTGATAACCTTGCGAAATCAGTGTCAGCGTATCGCCTATGTTGAGTTTCATTATCTCGGCCATCCTACTACCGATCAGGATAGTGTTGTCGTTTCTGTCAAAGTATTTACCCTTTACAAGACGCTCATGTAATTTTGAAAATGTCGCTTCCCGTTCGGGATCCACTCCTTGTAAAACGATATTTCGAGTTCGTGCTCCATTCCATGCTATGGCAAACGTTTCGATTCGAGGTGCGATCCTCTCCACTGAAGGATGCTGTTCCCATTCGGTAAGTTTTTTCTCGTTCGCCTCCATAAAATTATCGGTGCGTTTATCGCTCCAATAGTCAGGATTCTGCACTTGAAAAGTACCTATCTGTTGTTCTATCGTAAGATCAATAATATAATTACACGACCCATCAATGTTCGATAATGCGAGTATACAAAGCAACGCCGAGAACAGTACCGAACTGGCTATAATGAATGTTCGCCGCCTGTTGCGCCACATATTGCGCCAAGCTAATTTTAGTGTTATCATTGTTTTTTCAAATTTTGTTGTGAAAAAAAGGAGTCGGCAATGGGTTGGTCGAAAGTGGCTTTATTCGTAATGACAACCGTTTTTTGGTTCTGTTTATCCGCAGGAATAATTTCTACTCGAGCGGCGGCAGTACGATCGCCAAACTGTTTAAAGTCGTACGCCTCCATAATTTGAGCCAATACCATATCTTCGTCGTAGCTTTCGGAACGAACAATTAGATATGTCTTCTTATCGATCCAGTTGATTACTTTCCCCCAAACAACAGCAGCCGAAGGTTTAGGCATCAATTCTATTTTATAACAATCAAAGCCTCTAACAATCTCACTACCCAGAATTTTAGAATTATAATCACTCACAATCGAAGATTCTTTAACCATGTCATCGTTGGTAAAGTCAGAACCCATCCAGCTCTGCCCCATCACCGATGAACTCATTTTTACCATTCTATCAATCGAAGGAATCCAATTCCACATATCTTTACCAATTTTCAGAAATCCTTGTCCTTTTTCTTTCGCAGGAGCGGTAATAATAATCATCGAAAGTTTATCCCCCTTTGTCCATCCCTTCATGGATAATGAACGTTGGTACGTTGGACGGATTATATTCATTGTCATTTCAGTATAAGAGCTTGTTCCTCGCATAGCCGCATCGGAACGAGTCACAATTTGTTGAGCTGTAGGTTGTTGAGCAAAAACACCAATAGACAATCCTGCTATTGCAAACAGCAATGTGATTTTTTTCATAATTTACATCTTTTAAAATCTTATTAACATAGCTCCGGATGAGTATCCCCCGCCAAAAACGGTTAATCCGATATACTCTCCGTGCTTTATTTTTTTTATATTCTGCGACAAAGCTAATATTGCGCTGGCCGAACCTGTATTGCCCAACTCCCGAATATTATTAAAGAACCTCGATTCGTGCAAATTCCATTGATCTGCAATATGATTCACAATACGCAGGTTTGCCTGATGGCAGACTAAATAAGCGACGTCATTAACTGTCATGCTATTTCTCATTAAAAGTTCTTCTAATGTTGACATCATATAGGAGCATGCGTAACGAAAAACATCCCTACCGTCCTTCATCGTGATACCTCCGTTGTTAGGATATAAACCAACTCCGTTGGGCCCCTTACCTATATGTGCCAATCCTTTCGTTACCACATCATTGATGACAGGTTCATTTTCTCCATATCTTTCATCGGATAAAAACATCGCCACTGCTGCATCACCCCACAGGTGTCGGCTTTCCGAATCGGCATAATTGTTATAAACGGAATTGACCTCGGAGCATACGATCAATACTTTTTTTGCTTTTTTCATGGCAAAATAACCTTGCGCTATCTCCACGGCATTCACAAACGACGAGCAACCTGAGGTTACAGCTACTACCTGAGCCGTTGAAATGCTAAACCATTTTTGTATCCAATGTGCAGTTGTACCTACAGTATCTGTTATGGCATAACCTGCCGAAACAATTAAATCTACCTCCGAAACAGGATAAGGCAAATTCATTGCGGCATTATCCACGGCATCTATTGCCATGGTAACAGTATCTTCATCATCGTTCACTTTAGAGCGCGTAACAATTCCTGTTCTTTGTTGAATCCATTCTGAATCTAACCCGTTTATTTCTTTGAAGTATTCATTCCCGATCCTCTTCGATGGGACATAATGCCCTATTGCATTTACATACATATATCTATACTATTATGCTACTTTATAATCATTATTTTCTGTTTATGACTCCAAACAGATAGAGTTCGGATACTTGTTTGAGCATCGTCGATACATCTTTAAATTTTGAACGAAATTCATCATTTTTGCATAAATCCATTAAATGGTTCTGCATAGCCATAATGATTTCAACGGGAATATCGCTACGAAGATCGCCCTGTTTTTGGGCATCGAAATAAAACTTATAAACAAGCTCTTTATTTTGTTCAGCCTTTTGTTCAAAATATCCTCTTAGTTCTTCACTTTGCGGCGACAACAGATCTTCCATAAATTCCATACTAAAATTACGAATAGTATCTATTTTCATATCGATAATCTTATGCAATTTTTCCGGAAATGGAATCTCACACTCCATTATGGAGTGGTATTTTTGGGTTACATTGTTCATGTAATCGTCCAAAACATATCGGACAATTTCTCCTTTATTGCTGAAATAATCATAATACGTTTTGCGAACGACACCCGCCTTACGGCAAATATCTTCTATGGAGACTCGTCTGAAACCATGTTTAAAAAAAAGTTCTCTTGAGGCTTCAAGAATCGCATCCCTTGTACTGTTCTTAGTCATTGTTTTTTATGAGTTAGCAGATAAATAATCGGTAAAACGCCTACTGTGTTCAAAATCGCTATACACAAGAACCATATAAGGTGACCTCTCCGCGCCGAACGCCAAAGTCCAGCCAGTTTCCAAATAGCATCCCAAATTACAAGGATTGGTAGGCTCCAAACCCAAAAAGTAGGTATTTGTTCTAAACATGATATCAATTCCATAATTGTATATTTTTCGTGATAAACATAATCCAAAGTTACATATTTTATTTATATAAACAAATAATGTAACATTATTTCTTGATTTTCTTAATTTATTATGATTCCTTCTTTACCAAAAGAACCTTGTATGATCAAGATTAGAAACACTATTTATCGTTTTATGTTTTAACATTTTCATTCCATACTATTTCAATTGTTGAAAGAGAAT
>CAYYUE010000044.1:0-13613 GCA_964474745.1 uncultured Bacteroidaceae bacterium
TTATATTTGATTACTTCAGCACGAATGAACCCTTTTTCGAAATCACTATGAATGACGCCGGCTGCCTGAGGTGCTTTCATTCCTTTTCGAAATGTCCATGCTCGAACTTCTTTTTGCCCTGCCGTTAGGAATGTCTGTAAATTCAACAGTTTGTATGCGGCTTTTATGAGCCTGTTTACTCCGGATTCTTGCAACCCCAAATCTTCTAAAAATAATTGTTTTTCTTCAAATGTTTCCAAATCAGCAATATCTGCTTCAATTCCGGCTCCTATTACCAATACTTCAGCATTTTCATTTTTAACAACTTCACGAACCATATCAACATATTTGTTTCCCGTTATTACAGATGCTTCATCGACATTACATACATATAAAATCGGTTTGGCAGTAAGCAGCATCAAATCTTTTGCAGCTTCTTGTTGGCTCTCGTCCAATTCTACAGTGCGAGCTGATTTTCCCTGTAATAACACTTCGCGATATAATGTCATAACTTCTACCAATTTTTTTGCTTTCAAATCGCCTCCTGTTTTGGCTTTCTTTTCTTCTTTGGCAAAACGATTTTCAATGGTCTCCAAATCCTTTATCTGTAGTTCGGTATCGATAGTCTCCTTGTCGCGTATAGGGTTTACACTTCCATCTACATGAGTAATATTGTCATCGTCAAAACAACGTAAGACATGAATAATGGCATCGGTTTCACGAATGTTTGACAAAAATTTGTTACCAAGCCCCTCTCCTTTACTAGCCCCTCTAACCAATCCAGCGATATCCACGATTTCTACCGTTGCCGGAACCACATGTTGCGGATTTACTAACTCTACTAACTTGTTTAAACGTTCATCAGGAACGGTTATTACTCCGACATTCGGTTCTATTGTACAAAACGGAAAATTTGCCGATTGTGCTTTGGCATTGCTTAAACAATTAAATAATGTTGATTTTCCGACGTTGGGTAGACCAACAATTCCACACTGTAATCCCATAGTATTCTGCTATATATAAATTTCTTTTCAATTTCTTTTTAACTTTACAAAGTTACGTATTTTTCTATGATATTGTGAAACGATACATAGTTTTGGAATTATTTTAATAAAAAAAATGGTGAAATAAAGAAATATGAAATTATAGGGAAGCAAATTTATTGTTTTTAAATCTATTTTTACAGGAAAGTCTTGATGTGAAAACCCTCATGTTTTCAACAACATCCTCTACAAACAAAAATCAGCCATAAAGAGTACATTTATAGCTGATTTTATACGATTTTTGTATAACTTATTATGGAACTGGAGTAGCTGTAATAGGTTTTCCCGTTTCGTCTACTTCTGTCCAATCATTTATCCTGACAGTATTAAAAACAACTTGATTTCTGTCTACAAGTATCGAATATACATAAGAAGAGCCTGAACTCAAATTAGCGTTTATAATAGGAATTTCAACAGAATAATTGTTTGGTGTGGTTGATCCATTAATATAGGCACCAAAGTTCATTTTAAGAGCACCACTATGTTTTAGCGGAAGCAAAATTTGATGGCAAGACATATCGTTAATATTCATCGATATTGGTTCTGTTGCAAGTGAAGAAGAAGAAGAAATTGTACCCGTGAAAAGACTCATAATTACTTGTGAGGCATCTGGTTGTTCAATAGTCGCATTTGCTAATGAATCTACTTTTATTGAGGCATCTGCCGACGCAACATTAACAATAATTTGCGAACAAACATGATTCATGGTTAAAGGCAAAATAGTGTTCGTATTTATCGTCTGGCTTCTAATAGATGCCTTAATATAATCAATACCGTTATTTAGTTCCCTATATATTCCACTTTCCACATCAGAAAAGATAGGTGGAGGTAATGGCATATTGGCTATACCAACAGCATAAAAATCATAACTTCCCGGAACAAGTTTTTGCTCACTACCGTCTATCGGAGTAAGAAACCCTGCTTGTGAAGTTTTATAACTTATCGAATTCACAAAATCATTTAACTGAGCATATGTATATATTGTTACATAGCGATTTTGCTGAAGCAAGGTTGTACCACTTTTTCTTTTGACGGGATCAATATCCGCTAAAAACCTAATATTATACGATCCTGAATCGCTCGGATTGTTATTATTATTTGTTCCTGAATTGTGGTTACAAGACACATCAACAAAAATTGTATCTTTTGAGCATGATACAATAAATGTTGTCAAACATAGTAGTAAAAATATTTTTTTCACAATAGACATAATATTATATTATACATTTACATTATATTGGAGTTGGAATAATCGGGTTTCCATTTACCACAGTCACCCAATTAATAACAGAAACGGTCGAGATGACGACCTCATTCGCATTCAGCATTATTGTATATAAATAAGACTCTCCGGCTCTAAGCTCTCCATTTGTAACAGGAAGTTTTGCTTCATAATTTCTTCCGATATCTTCTGAATTAATACTTGCATTAAATGTAAGGGTAAGTTCTCCCCGATAAAGGAGAGGAATCATGATTATTTGCGCATAATTATTGGTAATCCCCATCTTTATGGGAGTCGTAGAAAGTAGTGTAGCAGGTGTTATAACTCCCGTAAATAAATTCCAAACGATTCCATTTGTATCTGGAACTGTTATTTTAGCACTATTAAGAGCATCTAAAGAAATGCCTTCCTCTGTAATTAATTTTACAAAAAATTGAGTACAAGAATGGCATAAATTAATGTTGTAATTGCGTGGAGCATTGATTTCTTGTAAGGAACCGCTGTTCCAATATAAATAATCAATGGTATTATCTACATGTTGAGTTTTCCCATCTGTGAACGAAGGTATTATATTTTCATCTTTGTTTGTTCCTGCTGCATAAAATGAATATAAACCTTTTGCAAGATACATTGGGTGAGAATCATAAGGAATTAGAGAACCCGGCCTATCTGAAAAATAAGTAATTTCTGCCAACAACTCGCTTTGTTGATACGCAAATAATGAAATATAACGCCCTTCTTCAATTGGAGTAGATTGTGTAGATGGACTTAAAGAAAGTACATGAGGAGAAAAACTAATTAGGTACTTACCTCCCTCTATAGATGGGGGTGTGGAAGATGAACCGGAATTGATATTGTGATCGCATTCTACAGATATTTGTATATAATCTTTAGAGCAACTACATAGGAATAGCAACAAGTATGGTATGATAATTTGCAAATTTCTTTTCTTCATATTTCATATTTATTTGCAAATAATATACCAAAACATACTCTTTTGCAAATAAAACATACTCAAATATGAATTTTAAATATACTAATAATTTGTTAATTAATAATATATGAGTTGTTTGTCAATTAATATACATCAAAAAATACGGTTAATCAGATATATATACGTTAAAATGATATGAATGAGACAGTAAGAAATAGCTATTTAAAAGCAGTTTCATGCAGTCCTTTTCCGGACAGTTTTAAATCTTGCATATAATCCGGGACGTCATGGCCTAAATAACTATTTACATATAGTTTAGCTAAATATTGTCCGAGCATGAATCCATGCCCACGAAGACCTATCAATAAGCCTGCTTCTGGATCTACAATGTAACGAGGTTCTGTGTAATAACCAGCCCAAACTGCATGAAAACCAACATTTACCAAATTAGGTATCCATTCGGAAAATAATTCGGATACCACTTCCAAAAATTCTTTGCTGTTATATTTTAAATTTTGACGAGTTTCAAAAGCGTCACAATTAGGTGATGCACAACCAATTATTTGGCCAGTGTGAGTTAACTGTTGTCCGTATACTGCCGAAAAACCTTTATAATGACGACGATCGATAATCATATTCAACGCATCTCCATTTTTTCCCAGCATAGGTAATCTACGTGTAATAAAAGCTTGATGTTTTACCGGGTATATTCCAGTCTCAATACCCAACATATTCGTAAATTTCTCAGCAGCCCAACCCATGGCATTTACAAAATGATCGCAGCAATATTCAATATATTCGTTTTGATGTGTACGTACTAAAGCGTAGTATTTTTTATTTTGTTTTTGTACATGAAGCAATTCACAGTCTTCCATCAAAAGTCCTCCTTGTTGTAATCCTACATTTCGTATAAAATCAATTGTACGACCGGGAGAAGCTTGCCAACAACCGTTGGTAATCAATGCATGAGAGTAGGTTGTTGAGTTCATATTCCATAAAGATGAAATTTCTTTTCTGAAATCCTTGTAACTTATCATATAGGCATCCGACCAAGCACGTGAGGCATCCAAGGCTTTGTAAGTCGCTTCGTCGTGAACTAAATTTATATATTGAGTTGGTTTATAATGAATGTCATAAATTTGTTGTATAGACTTGAATATTTCGTGATTATGAACCGCTATATCCGCAATGTGAGGATTCGAAAACGTAGGACGTCCCCCTCCTATATTACGCCAAGAAGCTCCTCGATCATAATTTATTAAGATCGTTTTTTTCCCCGCTTCAGCAAAATATCGAAACAAGGCACTCCCTGCAATTCCTCCTCCTGCAATAAAAATTTCAATTTTTTCTCTTCGTAACTTATTGGCTGTAGGAAATACAAACACTTCGTTTGCTAAAGGATTGTATACTTCCCCCAATGTTATTTGATTTGAAAGAGGAGCACGAGGTGTGGCATCACCAACAATCTCGATTCCATACGTTCGTAGAACTTGTTTTGCTCTAGGGATGCAACGCTTGCCTCGGCAAGGCCCCATTCCTAAACGAGTAATATGTTTTAATTCATCAACAGAAATATAGGTGCGCTCTCCTACTGCTTCGAGCAATTTTTGCGGGGTTATATCCTCGCAATGACATATGTACGTTTTACTTTCAATTTTATTAATGGGCTTATAATGTAATGATTTTGCCCGATGATCTTCCAGGATAAAACCGCGTATGGCTATCAATGCTTCTCCTAAAATATCGAGAGATTTCACTCGAGCTACATTTGTTTTATTTTTTTTCTTCAACACTTTCTCAATAACCCCTTTTCCTTGCGGATGACCATTATTATCTACTAAGAAGACTTCGATACCCTCTTCTATTTCATACTCAATAGGTAAGAACAATGTATTTTTTTTCAAATTGTATCCGAATATCGCTAATCCTGGGCATTGGTAAACACATTCCATACAACCTATACATGCATCAAAATCAATGACTGGAGTAGTAGAAGTACTTGATTTAGTTATAGCTCCTTGCGGGCAAGCAAATGAGCATGGATTGCAAGCAAATCCATACAAACAGTCTATTTGTACAAATGGTTGCTCTATCATTCGTTTTTTACTTGGTAAATCCGGTTGTTCTAATATCCGAATCGGATGTTGTTGTGAATCGATATATTGTTTTGAAATGCCAAGGTATTCATCGTAATTGAACGGTATACGCATACATTGCGCTATTTCATAAGCAGCTTGTTTCCCTCGAAGTACAGCGCTCGTACCTTCTCCAATACGAATGGCGTCACCAATACCATAGGTTCGTAAACCAAAAACTTCCCTTCCTTTTATTAACAACTGATCGTCGGGTACTAATCCTGTGCAAATATTAATAATGTCAATACGATCAATTATTCTTTCGGTTCCGGGAATAGGTTTGAATTTTTCACATTCTGCAATTACTGCACCTGTAATACCTGTATGTTGTTTATTAGGAATAGCTTTTAGCAACATATGTGAAGTCATAATAGGAATACCCAATCGGCGTATACGGTTTGCCTGAACAGGGAAACCGCCTTCGTGGGGCATTGCTTCTATAATGGCTTGTACAGTTGCTCCAGCTTGCATGCCTTGATATGAAGTTAAATAACCAATATTTCCTGCGCCTACTGTCAATATCTTTTTACCCAACAAGGTATGTTCTTGATTCATCATTTTTTGAAATACAGCTGCTGTATAAACCCCTGGTAAATCATCATTTTCAAATGTCGGCATAAATGGAACTGCACCTGTGGCAACAACTAAGTACTCCGAATCAACATAAGCTATTTCCTGTGTATCAATATTTTTTATGGCAATACGCTTTCCTTCTAAAATATCCCATACCGTATTGGTAAGCAAAATACCATCGGTCCTATTACCTGCTAATGTTTTAGCAATATCGAAACCTCGCATACCTCCAAACCTCTTTTCTTTTTCAAAAAAGAAAAATTGATGAGTCTGCATATTAAATTGCCCTCCAATAGTAGTATTATTATCGATAACTAAATTTGGAATATTTAATTTGTTTAATTGTTCTCTACAAGCCAGTCCGGCAGGTCCAGCACCAATAATAGCTACTGTTGTTTTATATATTTTTATTTCGGTCTGCAAGTTTTCAGAAATTTCCGGTTGATACTCTTTAGAAATTTCACGGACCTCTTTTATATCGTCTACTTTCGTAATACAAATCCTACGTATTTTACCATCAACTAACATTTCGCAAGCTCCGCATTTACCAATTCCGCATTCCAAACTACGTTGACGATATTCTATACTATGGCTGTGAACAGGGAATCCTGCTTGGTGTAATGCCGCCGCAATAGTAAACCCTTTTTTCCCTTTGATTTTTTCTCCTTGATACAAAAAATCAACCTCATCGGTTACCGGAATATCTAAAATAGGATGCTTTTCGATTTTATACATTTTGTAATATATTTAATATAAATTATTTACATAGTTGTTTATTCTTATGAAATGAGCCCAAAAGTAACTAAAAAAAATATTATATACAAATTTAATCACATTTTTTTTGAATAAATGTTCACCTATTAGTTTTATTTAAAATAAATGTTTTTTTTATAACTACTATAATCTAGTAATTGTTGATTTCTTTATTAACATTATACTTTATGATATAATTTTATTATTGTCATAAAATCCATTTTTTTTATTTCTTTGTTGTGTAAAGGCACAAAATAAAAGGAAATACCTAGCGTTTTTATGAAATAAAGAAAAATACCAATGATTACACGAATACAAGAATGTATACAACAAAGCATCAATGTGAAACAACTCATTCTAGAAGATGCAACTTTTATGGAACGAATACAAGAAGCCTCTGATGTTGTTGTAAAGTCGCTACGCAACGGTGGAAAAATTCATTTTTGCGGAAATGGAGGAAGTGCAGCCGATGCTCAACATTTGGCTGCTGAACTTTCCGGAAGATTTTATTTTGATCGACCTCCGTTAAATGCAGAAGCGTTACATTGTAACACTTCCTATTTGACAGCGGTAGGAAACGATTATGGATACGATATTATTTTTTCTCGTTTGTTAAGAGGCTTAGGAAAAAAAGGCGACATTCTCATTGGTATATCAACGTCTGGAAACTCGAAAAATATTCTTCATGCTTATCAAGCAGCAAAAGAAATGGGAATTATTATTATTTCTCTTACAGGAGAAACCGGAGGAAAAATGAAAGATCTTTCTGATATACTGATTAACGTTCCCTCGACAGATACCCCACGGATACAGGAAAGCCACATCATGATAGGACATATTATATGTGAACTGGTAGAACAAGAAATGTTTGGATCTAAGTCCGGATTAACCTATTAAGAATGAAAGAAGCAATTATTTTAGCAGGAGGTTTTGGCACTCGACTACAGCATATAGTCAAAGATGTCCCTAAACCGATGGCTCCCATTCAAGGTATTCCATTTTTATCATACATGTTCGATTATTTAGTATTATATAATTTTTCTCATGTTGTACTTTCTACAGGCTACATGCATGAAAAAATTGAACATTTTTATGGGAATCAGTACCGTTCTCTTCAGCTTTCATATGCCCACGAAACCGCTCCATTGGGTACGGGAGGCGGCATATTAAACGCCCTACAACAATGTGAAAACAATGAGGTGTTTGTCTTGAATGGAGATACTCTGTTTTGCATTAATTTTAATGATCTGAAAGAATTTCATACATCAAAACAAACCCAATTATCTGTTGTGCTACGCGAGGTAGAAGACACTTCTCGGTATGGGAGTGTATGCATAGATAATAAAAACAAAATTACACAATTTGTCGAGAAAAATACACATTCGGGAAAAGGTTTCATCAATGGAGGAATCTATTTATTAGAAAAAGGTTTATTTAGAAATTACAAGCCAGGTGAAAATTTTTCATTCGAAAAAGAATTTATGGAACGCAACGTTACGAAACAAGCCTTTTACGGACAGCCTTCAAATGCATATTTTATCGACATTGGGGTCCCTAATGATTACTATCGCGCTCAAAAGGAATTTCCTGCGTTATCCTTTATTTCTTAATCACTTTAAACCATTGGTCTTGGTTAGGCATCTCCAGTTGTTCTAATTGTTCTAGCAGCTTATGAGGAGTATCTGCCGCTACAATCATATTACGATGTACCTCATGGATTAATTCTTCTTGATGCATATTATCTAATTGCTTTAGGAAAGGATCGTAAAATCCGTCACAATTCAATAATCCTATCGGTTTGGCGTGCAATCCTAATTGGTTCATCGACATTATTTCGGTTATTTCATCCAATGTGCCTATACCACCTGGCAATGCTATAAATACATCTGCAATATTAGCCATTTTTTCTTTACGTTCAGCCATAGACGTGACACGTTGTAGAGTTATGGCACGTTGTTCTATAACATTTTCCGAAAAAAAGTCCGGAACAATACCAATTATATGACCGCCATGTTCTAATATTTGGGTTGCCAAAACTCCCATAAGTCCCCAACTACTGCCGCCGTATACCAATGTATAATCCCGTTTTACGAGTAACTCACCTAGTTGTGCAGCCATTTGAGAAAAAATAGGATTTTTCCCTAAATGCGATCCGCAAAATACACCTACATGTTTCATTGTCTATTTTTATACTATTAAAAATGTATGCCGGAAGCTTCGTGTGGTTTATTTTGTTTTACTTTTGCTGTTTTATTTGAATGGAAACGTTCTATTTCCAATGGAAAAGCATCCGAAAGTTCACCTGAATAATAAAAATCGAATCCTATGGCTCCAAAAGTATATAATTTGTCATGAACAGTAATATATGACCCTCCACATTTCGGATCTGGATTCGGTTTCGACTGAGGAAAACCTACGTTAAACAAAGTAAATAATATATCAGGACGATTGTCAATATCAAATCCAGAACGTTTCCATTGTAACATGGTTTGATGTAGAATGCATCCAGTATAAATATATGAATATAAATGGTTCCGATAATCGGTTAATCGAGTTATTCGTTCTACTTCAGGATTATTTGTTTTGAAATCCAATAAATTTTCATACTCTTTTCCCATGTAAAAAATAGATGTATCATTTTTCAAATTTCGTTCTACTTGCATAGCCGTAAAGTCTTTTATACCATTTACCCCTAACGAAAATTGAGATTGTACAGATAGTACCTTTACAGGACCTAAATATTTTTTATACATCTCACGTTTTGAATTGAATAATCGTATTTGTTCACCAACGAGACATCCTACAATCAAACGCGATTCAACACCCGTTAACTTTGCAGCACTGTCAATCAAATCTTTATCTTTCATTATAGCCACTTTCAAGGCTTCCCATTCTTCCGTATTCATCCAAGGTATCACATTTTCATATGACGTAACTTTTTGACCATTAAGTAATTTATTCAAATCGGCACTTAATTTTTTATATTCCTTATTGTTTTGAATGTAAACCTCTGAAGCTGCTATCATTTGTTCTACACTTTGCGGTTGTTTACTGTATCTGGAAGCTTCCAATATTAACTGTGCGTTTTTAGGATAAAATTTATTTAAAACGGCTAGTTTCATAAATTGATTTACATTGCTTTTGTGCAATTGTGAATCCTCTTTCTTCACTTGAATAGTGGCAACATTGGCTAAATAGCGATTGTTTTGATCAATAGCTCCTTTATTATTTGTAAATCCCAATTGATAAATTGTCCATGCGCCGATGATGGAGGCTCCGGCAATAGCAAATGCATGTATAACAATAAAATAGGTTATGCGAACTCCTTTTTTCTTATAAAAAGGAATCTTTGTATCTGAATTTGTTATTGTATTTGTTTTTTTTGTTTCCATTTTTTTACAAAGTGTACTTTCGTATAAAAAGCCGAACTCAAAAAAGTTCGGCTTTTTGTTGTTTTTATCTTATTTTAATTCTTTTGTTATCCTAAAATCATTTTATCAATAACCTCGCACATGCCTAGTTGATCCATCATTATATAAACTACAGCCCCTGCTAAATAACCTATAATTGCTAACCAAGATATTTTTTTCAAGTACCATATAAAGTCAATTTTTTCCATTCCCATAACCGCAACACCTGCTGCAGAGCCTATAATCAAAATACTACCTCCTGTACCTGCACAATAAGCAAGTAATTCCCAGAATGCGTGATCTTGAGGAAATACACTTAAATCATACATTCCCATAGTTCCGGCAACCAAAGGTACATTGTCTACAATGGATGATAATACGCCTATAATAAGGTTGATCGCATAAAAATTCTCTCCAAATGCATGATCTAACCCGGTAGAAAGCATATTTAATATTCCTGCATTTTGTAATCCGGCAACAGCCAATAATATCCCTAAAAAGAATAAAATGCTTGGAGTATCTATTCGCTGTAATGTATCGGCCACACTCGGCATTTTGATTTCAACGTTATTTTTATAGTGAATAATTTCAGTAGTTACCCATAATACGCCTAATCCAAAAAGCATTCCAATATAAGGGGGTAAATGCGTTATTGTTTTGAATATCGGAACAAATAACAATGCCCCTATACCCATAGAAAAAATTAATATTCGATATGATTTTTTAATAAAAATTTCTTTATGATCACTATTCACCAGTGGTTTTTCAACATCACCTTTCATGGCAAATGAAATAATAGCCAAGGGGATGATCATAGATACCAAGCTCGGTAATAATGTTTTTACAATAATATTTACAGTGGTTACTTGCCCTCCAATCCATAACATAATAGTTGTAACATCACCAATTGGTGACCATGCTCCACCCGCATTGGCAGCTAAAATAATCATTCCTGCATAAAACCAACGTTCTTTTTGATCTCCTACTAATTTACGCAACAACGCGCACATGACAATAGATGTAGTAAGGTTGTCTAACAATGCAGACATAAAAAAAGTAAGAATACTAAGAATCCACAGTAACTTACGTTTATTTTTTGTTTGAATTCGATCTGTAATAATTCTAAATCCTTGATATTGATCTATCAGCTCAACAATGGTCATTGCCCCTAACAAGAAAAATAAAATCTCGGCAGTATCTCCCAAGTGTTCTAATATGGATTCATGTGTATAACAACCTCCAAATGCGCAGATTGTCCATATTACGGCTCCGAGTATCAGAGCAGTTGCTGTTTTGTTAATTTTTAATGGATGTTCCAAGGCTATAGCGGTATAGCCAATAACAAATGTTGCGATAAGTGCGTAAATCATAATGTGCTTAATTTAATTGATTTTCCGGTACGATATAATTAGTTTTTATACCGAAAATCGATATTATTACTTATTTATTTATCTCTTCTTTGTATTTTGGTTATTACGTTGACGTTCCATTTCTTGGTTTATGCGTTGCATTTCTTCAATGCGAGTCATGAATTTAGATTTTTTTACAGGTTTCGATTTCGCATTTATAGTGGCTAATTGTATTTTTTTACGTATTTTCTCCTCATTTGTCAATTTGCGTATTAACCACATTTGCAAAATGGTGATACACATTGATAAGAAATAATAATAATTTAATGCAGATGAAAAACTATTCAATAAAAATAGCATCATGACCGGCATTGCATACATCATAAATTTCATGCCCGGCATTGCATTTACTTGTGAAGTTTGACTCATCGTCATATGTGTATAGGCTAAGTTTACGGCAGCCATCAACAAGCACCATAAGCTGACATGGTCTCCATAAAATGGGATATTGAATCCTAAATTAATAATAGAATCGTAACTAGACAAATCATCAACCCACCAAAATCCTTGCTGACGCAATTCAATACAAGCGGGGAAAAAGCGAAACATGGCGTACAGTATTGGTAATTGCAATAGAAGAGGAATACATCCGAGCATTGGATTGACCCCTGCTTTTTTGTATAATGCCATAACAGATTGTTGTTTCTTTAGCGCGTCTTCTTGCTTAGGATATCTTGCATTAATTTCATTGACTTCAGGTTGTAATACTTTCATTACAGCTGATGAACGATACGATTTATATGCGACAGGAAGTAGAACTAATTTAACTAAAACAGTCAAAACCAAAATAATAAATCCATAATTCCAATTAAATGTATCTAAAAAATTAAATACAGGAATTACTACAAATCTATTGATCCATTGCAATAGGAAAAATCCCCATCCCAAAGGAATCTGATGATCAAGTTCCATTCCGATATCCGATAAAATGCTATATTTACTTGGACCATAATAGAATTGCATGTCCATCGAATAATTTTTTGTAGGTTCATACGGAATACCTATTATCGCACCCATGTCACATAAATAATGTGACTGCGTATCTTTTATATTCGTTTTCGTTTCAATATCAGCATTTACAAATTCGCTTTCTGCAATAAGCACATTACAAAAATATTGTTGTTTAAAAGAAACCCAACGCAATGGTGTTTTCAGTTTTTCAACTTTATCTTTTCCTTCTGATATGTAATCTACACCATCATTGACCGGCTTATAATATATAGAAGAATTTCTTCGTTCATTTTCTTTATTTTTTTCTTGACGGTTTAATTTGTTATTCCAAGTTAAATCCATGAACCGATTGTCACTATTGATAATATTTTGTAATCCATGAAAACGAATATCAAAACCTATTAAATAACTTTCGGGGTATATCGTGTAACAAAATTCTAGGTATTTCTCAGTATTGTATTCCAACGAAGCATCTCCTTCGTTATTAGCATAGGCACGCATACTCACCACCGCCGAATCACCTGTAATTTCAAATGTAGCATCTTCTGTAACAGGTTCTCCATTATAATAGGTTTTGAAAACTAATTCTTCCGTGTTAATTATCTTATTGTTAACCGTAGAAAACATCAGATTCAAATTCCGATCAGATGTGATCATTTGTAATGGCAAACTATCGAAAGTTCTATATTGAGTTAGTATTGCGGAATTTATATATGCTCCTATGTTTGTAAATTGTAATTGAAGCAACTTATTTTTTACTTCTAATGTTAACGTATCACCATCAATGTTATTTGAAAAAGCCCCTAGTTCGTTTTTTGCAGCATTCCATGCTATGTTCCTGGTACTGTCATTATTTGAATACAATCCATCTTCAATTTTCGCGTTTTGCGATTGAGCTAATGCTTGTGCTTTTTCCAAAGAATCTATTCTAAGTTGTTCTGCGAGTATCATGGAATCTCGTTTGGCTTTTTGTGCAGCTATTTCTTCCTTAGAAGGTGCTGTCCACCACATATACCCCATAAATACTAAGAATATTAGTATCAGACCAATAATAGTTTTTTTATCCATTTTTTACGTGATTGAATATGTTTTTTGCTTTATTTTTTAAAGCTGCAAAGATACTTGTTTTTTTTCAAATACCAATTGAGCCTTTGCTTTTTCGTAGCTATTATTTTTTCAAATCAAAATCTAAAGAAACAATAAG
>CAYYUE010000045.1:0-13557 GCA_964474745.1 uncultured Bacteroidaceae bacterium
GTGATGGAAATAAGTGGGATTAACACTCGTATTATATAATTCCGAACAGGAAAGTTTACCAATTTCTTTAGTACTTGTAATCGAACAAATATAGATGCAAAATAGACTATTATTAAAACGTAATAACAAAATTCAGGTGTTAAACCAAATTTAAATCCTATATAGGCAATAGGAAGGGACAATAATGTCAATATTCCTACACGTATTTGATACGATTTTATATTTCCGGTAGATCGCGCTACTTGTGTTAACGGATTTTCGAACGAACATACCATGGTAAAAATTAACGATAATCTGGTAAAAGAAATCATATAGTCAGTAGTTCCGTTCAACCATATATTTAATATATATTTCGTTTCTATGTAAATAGGCATGGTCAAACATAATAATAAAAGAAAAGCAATTTTGGTACTGGAAAAAACCAGTTTATTCTGATATTCTTGTTCTCCTTCCACATACGATTTGATAATCTGGGGATTGAAAGCTGTATAAATATTAGTTGAAAACAGGGTAACGGCACTATTGATTCGAACAGCAACTGCTCTAGCTCCATTAACTAAAGGCCCAAAGAATAAATTCAAAACAACGTTCATTCCCTGATTACTCGCTATCGCAGATACTGAACCAAACAAATTCCAACCGGAATACAATAAAATGGAATTGAATAATTGTTTATCCCAGATAAAAGAAAACGATGTTTCTTTGTATTTATAACGGCAAAAAATGATATACATACTACAGGTAAGCAACGTTACAACAAATGTTAATATAGCATATAATTTCAATTTATCTACTGCAAAAAATGTCAAAAAAAACACAATTCCTAACTTTAAGCATACTTCTATAATACTGACATAGGCATATATTGACATTTTTTCTCTTGCAATAATAAGCGCATTATAAGGAATTGTCAAAATCGTTATAATAAAAGAGAAAATTGAAAATTGATATACCCACATAGCGGCTTCCATTCGTTCCGGAGGAATCAACATTTGAGTAGTTAAGAACCACAATCCGAATGTTTCCGATACTACCAGTACGATAAAAGCAATAATAAAATATATTTCTATTGTGATATTAAACGTTTTCTTTAATAAATCGTAATTTTTTCGTCCTAGTTCAAAAGCAAAATATCGTTGCGATGCCGATGACATAGTTGTACTTAAAAAAGAAAGCATGGTAACAATACCTCCTACAACATCATAAATACCATAATCCACAATTCCTAACACCTCAAGAATCACTCGTACCGTATATAATGAAACCAGCATAGTAATTCCCATTCTGAAATATAGGAATAATGCATTTTTAAATATACGCTTATTATTTATTGAATTTTCCAATTGATGTATATTTAACAAGAATATTTTTTAACACAAACTTCGTTTCTCCTTCAAACATACGGACACCATACCTCATAGTATACGGACTCTTACCACTGGAAAGCACGGACTTTATAGACCGTAAAGTACGGACTCTACATAGATGAGAGTCCGTACTTTGTAAAGAATAATTCTATTCTTCTTTTTCCGTTACAAGACTGCTTGCCAAAACAAAGTTCGCCTTTTTCAATTTTTCCCGAAATTCCGCAGCGGGTAAAAAATTGGGTTTGACATTCGTAATACAACTTCCGTTACAATCTTCTTTATTTTCCACCCCTGTGCTTTGTGCAATAAGCCGCATAGAGCCGAAATCGTCAATTTTCACGGTACTGCCTCCTAACAGACATTCTGCTATAACGGTTCGCAACTCGGTAAGTACCAAATAGACTTCCCCTTCCGCCAACGTGGTATTTTTTGAAAGCATTTTTGATAATGCTCTCAAATCTACAGTTGAATTTGATTTAATAGTAGCATACCATTTTTCCTGTGTGCGATCTTGGGGGTTTGCCCGTTTCACACGATTTACTAAAATCTTTGACATATTTTTTCTGTTTTTACGATTTGTAAATGGATTTATTTTCATCGCCTGTTCACCCATGGCGGGGCAGTATACTGTCCTTTGGCAGTATGTTGGATTTATGATTTTAATGTTTTTTCTCTAACTGTCAATTCCTATTATCGTGACATACCTGCCAATAACCATCCTTACGACTTCCAATACGTTGCAGAATCCCCTTTTGTTTTAACTTCTTTATGTTCCAATAAATTCCATCAACCGTTATGTTACATTCCTGCGAAAGGATTTCCGTAGTAATATAGGGGTTTGTTTCGATAAGTCGGATTATTTTTTCCGTAGTTTTTTCCGTAGTTTTTTCCGTAGTTTTTTCCGTAGTTTTGTTACCAAACGCATTTCTTGCAAATACCGTAACAAGTACGCCTCCTGAGATGGATTTCCATACAGGTACGGGCAATCCGTAGTTAGCAAAGGCAGAAAGTACGCGACGGATTCCGGAACCGTATTTTTCTATAATCCCCAAATCTTTGCAAAACCCGGCAATCTTTTTGTTCCGAGGATGGGATGTATAATTATTTGTCATTAAATCCTGTATAGTAATTTCATCCGGCAACTTACCGGGATTATAAAATTCTATTTTATGGTCATATACTTTTACAACAGAATCGTAAGACGATCGATAGTCCCGATGTACAATCATATTCATCACAATTTCACGTAAAGCTTCCAACGGATAATCCCATCGTTCCGTATTTTGGGGATTTCCCGTTATGATAACGGCCTTGTTTATATGCTTCATTACAAAAGCCATTACATCGTCTATTTGTGTAAGCAAATCAGCTTGTGAACGTGAAGAATCCTTTATCGTAATATCGTCCTGAAAGCGCCCAAATTCAATAGTAGACATTATATCGTCATGTTTTTTGAACAGCAGATAGGCAGCATATGTCAGGTCGTCTCCATTGCGAAGCAATCCTTTTTTTTGAAGAAACGAAATCGGATCTTCCGCTATATTACATCCTTTGCGTTGTATTCGTTCAATTGCTGCTTGAATTTTGTCCAAATCTAAGTCGTCAATGGTATGTTCGGTATCTTTAAAAGCATCCCAACTCGAGTTCATCGTCTGCAGATGCATATTTGCAACTTCCGAAGCGAGTAGCATCTGATTGGAATTGGCAACACGTTTGTAGTATCTGCCTTTAGTCGAAACAGGCTTTATCGGATATTCCTGAACGGAAAAAACCACCACTATTTTCCCCTCTTCCTCTTCAATATCAACATCGGGTATAATGATGGGTGCTGTTTTGCTTTTTATTTCGTTAACCCATTTTGCAACCGTTTCTTTACCCAACAGTATTCCTGTTACTTTACCCGTATCATGAACCCCCACGTATACCGAACCGCCTTTGGCATTGCTAAAAGCTACCAACGAAATAATTACATCTTCCGAAAAAGATGTTTTAAATTCAGTTCGTATATCTTCTTTTTGCGGTATCATCAACGATTTGATTCTCTATTTGTATAACTTTAATGTTTTTTATAACCGGGCATCCATAACTTCTTTCGGCAACACGCCTTTTACGTCGTACACTACACCTTTGTTGTTTACGAGTTTGCGAATATCCAACGTTTTAAATGCATCATGAGCTACAGCCAATATTACTGCATCGTATTTACCTCTTTCCAACACAGACGCATCATTTGTAATCGCTATCCCATATTCATGCATCACCTCGTCCTTGTTTGCCCAAGGATCGTACACCGTTATATGCGAGGTATATTCGTCCAACGTATGGTAAATGTCCACCACCTTTGTATTGCGTATATCGGGGCAGTTTTCTTTAAAAGCCACTCCCAATATCAAGATGTCGGCATCTTTAACCACGGTTCCTTTTTTATTCATGCATTTGATGGTTTGGTTGGCTACATAGGCACCCATACCATCGTTTAATCGTCGGGCCGAAGACATAATACGAGGCAAAACGCCATATACTTGTGCTTTTTGTATCAGATAATACGGATCCACACTAATGCAATGCCCTCCAACCAATCCGGGACTTAATTTAATAAAGTTCCATTTCGAGGAAGCGGCTTCAATTACTTCGTGGGTATCAATTCCCATCGCATTAAAAATTTTAGCTAACTCATTCATAAAGGCGATATTGACATCCCGTTGAGCGTTTTCAATAATCTTAGAGGCTTCCGCCACCTTAATGGAGGGTGCTTTATGGGTACCGTTTATCAAAACGGAATTATATAAATGATCTACTACATCCGCTACTTCGGGAGTGGATCCGGAGGTTACTTTTCGTATTTTCTCCACCGTGTGGTCTTTGTCTCCCGGATTGATACGCTCGGGAGAATAACCGGCAAAAAAATCTACATTGTATTGTAATCCGGATATTTTTTCAACCCTGGGAATACATTCTTCTTCCGTTACACCCGGATATACGGTAGATTCATATATCACTATATCGTTCTTGGAAATCACTTTCCCTACTATAGTACTGGCTCCAATAAGCGGAGCTAAATCCGGGCGATTATCCCCATCTACAGGCGTAGGTACTGCAACAATATAAATATTACAACTTCGGATTTCCTCTATATCGGTTGTACAAGTAAATCCATTCTTTAGAGCTCTTTGCAGCAATTCATCGGATACTTCTAATGTAGCATCGTGCCCTTGCATCAAAGCATCCACACGATCTTGATTCAAATCAAAGCCTACCGTTGGATATTTTGTAGAAAATAATCTTGCTAAAGGCAATCCAACATAACCCAATCCAATAATGGCTATTTTATACATGTGTATTTATTTTGTTCACAAATTTAACAGATGAATGCTGTTTTGCATTCGCTTTATTTTATTGCTTTTTTGTTCTCCTCCGTGTATATCGGTGTAATCTGTGGTGGTTTTGTTCACGGATGACACGGATGGGCACTGTTATATTCTTTCTTCATTATCCTCCGTGAAGATCAAGGTAATCCGAGGTTGTTTTATGCAAATTATACGCTATTGCAAAATGAGTAAAATAGCTATTCAATTGATGCAGCTCTTTTAAATCTTGTGCAACATAAATAGAACAGATATTTTCTCGAAGCCGACAAATTTCCTTACGTTGACTTGCTCGAGTTACATGCTGCAAAGTAATGTCTATCAACTCCAGACATCTAAAAAACGCTTTTTCTGCATATGCTGTATTTTCTTTTTGCATCCAATTGGCTGTACGAGAAACTTCACTCCCTATGTTTGCCATTTGCTCTATGAAACTCATACTGCCCCATTTTCCATCAATTAATCCCTTATGCAACATATTTCTCCACAATTTTTCTTATTTTTTCTCGCACCTTTTCGTCTTCCACCCCTCTGCTTTTATTTTGTTGTCGAGGCCTAATGTTTATCAACGAATCAAATTCAATAAAATCAGCATCTTCCAATTCGGGATATAAATTTATTCCCCAAAGATTTTCCTGTTCTGATCCTGATTCTAATAAAAATGCTTCCAAATCGGAATGAAGTTCTGCATCCAAGGCGATCCATTCTTTTTGAACATCGACAACTCCTTTTATCATTTCTCCAAAAATGTGATTTGCTAATCTTTGAAGTTCTTCTTTATTTATTTTCTCCTCTAAGATAATCATTACGATATTATATTTGTTCTCCACCGTGTACATCGGTGTAATCTATGGTCGTTTTGTCCACGGATGAGCACTGTTTTATTCTTTCTTTATTGTCCTCCGTGAAAATCGGTGTAATTTACGGACGTATTATCTGTTGGCATACATTTCTTCGTAGTATTTTTGGTACTCGCCGCTGGTAATGGTATCCATCCATTCTTGATTTTCCAAATACCAACGTGCTGTTTTTTCAATGCCTTCTTCAAATTGCAAACTCGGCTCCCAACCCAACTCTTTTTTCAACTTAGTACTGTCAATGGCATAGCGCAAATCGTGTCCGGCCCTATCCGTAACATATGTAATCAATTTTTCGGAATATCCTTCCGGATTCCCCAACAGCTTATCTACGGTTTTGATAATTACCTTAATCAAATCTATATTTTTCCATTCGTTGAAACCTCCAATATTATAGGTTTCAGCTGTTTTTCCTTTATGAAATATCAAATCTATGGCTCTTGCATGATCTTCAACATACAACCAATCTCGTACGTTTTCTCCTTTACCATAAATCGGAAGCGATTTCTGTTTTCGTATGTTATGAATAAATAACGGTATCAATTTTTCGGGGAATTGATAGGGCCCATAATTATTTGAACAATTCGTTACTATTGTTGGCATGCCGTAGGTATCGTGAAACGCCCGTACAAAATGATCACTGCCGGCTTTACTGGCTGAATAAGGAGAATGCGGATCATAAGGAGTTGTTTCGGTAAAAAACGTATGATCAAATGCCAATGCTCCATATACTTCATCTGTAGAAATATGATAGAACCGTTTATTCTCCCAATCACCGTTCCATGTTACTTTAGCCGCTTGCAACAGGCTTAACGTTCCCATTACGTTGGTTCGGGCAAAAGTAAACGGATCCTTTATACTTCTGTCTACATGGCTTTCAGCAGCCAGATGAATAACCCCGTCAATAGTATATTGCTTAAAAATGTCCAACACTTTTTCGAAATCGCAAATGTCAGCCTTTACAAACGTATAATTGGGTTGATTTTCGATATCCTTCAAATTGGCCAAATTTCCTGCGTAGGTTAATTTATCCAGATTTATAATATGGTATTCCGGATATTGAGTTACAAAAAGTCGTACTACATGCGAGCCTATAAATCCGGCACCTCCGGTAATCAAAATATGTTTCATTTTTCTGGGCTTATTTGTGTTAAACAATGTTGTAAAGAGTCTTTCCAATAAGGAACTTGCACTCCTATGGCTTTCACTTTATCTTTCGACAATACACTGTATGCCGGTCGTTTTACAGATGAGGGAAATTGATGGGATTCTATCGCCAATACTTTTGTATGCATTCCTGACAATGCAATTATTTCTTTTGCAAAATCATACCATGAAATAGCTCCTTCATTCGAAAAATGATATACGGAATATCCGTAAATACCTTTTTCTATAATTTTCAGAATTGCTTTGGCCAGATCGGCGGCATAAGTAGGTGTACCTACTTGGTCATATACAACAGAGATCGATTCTTTTTCACATCCTAACCGCAACATGGTTTTCACAAAGTTGCCTCCAAATTCGGAGTACAACCATGCCGTACGAACAACCACCGCATTACATCCTATTTTTTGAATGGCTTGCTCTCCTTCCCATTTGGTTTTCCCATAAATACCTATGGGATTGACGTCATCGGTTTCTTTCAAAGGATGACACGTTTCTCCATCAAATACATAATCGGTAGAAACATGAACTAAAGGAATCTCATTTTTTCTGGCCACTTCGGCTAATATTTCAACTCCACGGTAATTTATTTTATCGGCTAATTCGGGTTCTTTTTCAGCTTTATCCACAGCCGTATAAGCAGCACAATTGACCAATATTTGTATCTGGTTTTTTTTAATAAACGCATCTACTTGATTCCGGTCCGTAATATCCATCTCAGGTATATCGGTAAAAAAAAATACATGCTGCGGATAGGCTTGTTGTATTTTTTGAAAAGAACGCCCCAGTTGTCCGTTGGCTCCGGTGACTAAAAGATTCCTCATATTACCCTCTTCTTTTTTATGATACACTTTCTTCAGAACTATACTAATAATCAAACGGAGATTCGATATCTCGCAATCGCGGATGGCATGTATCTTTTTCCGACAAAATAATTTTTTCTATGGGGACTTCCCAATCAATATGTAAATCGGAATCATTCCATGCGATAGAACCTTCGCTGTGAGGTGTGTAAAAATTATCGCATTTGTATTGAAACACCGCTTCCTTACTCAATACCACAAAACCATGTGCAAAACCTCTGGGAATAAATAATTGACGATGATTCTCTTCGGTCAGTTCCTCCGAGACATATTGTCCGAATGTAGATGAATTTTTACGAATATCTACGGCCACATCCAATACTCGGCCTTTTACCACACGAACCAATTTACTTTGTGCAAAAGGAGGTTTCTGAAAATGCAATCCTCGCAATACTCCATAACACGACTTGGATTCATTATCTTGAACAAAATGAATTGTTCCTATTTTTTCAGCAAATTCACGTTCACTAAACGATTCGAAAAAATATCCTCTCTCATCTCCGAAAATTTGGGGTTCAATAATAAAAAGACCTTGTATTTTTGTTTGTATGATATGCATACCGATGTTGTTTATTATTATAATGCACAATTATCTGCCAATCGCATCAAATATTGACCATATGGATTTTTTATCATCGGCTGAGCCAATTCTCGAAGCTTTTCTGCAGGAATCCAATCTTGTTGGAAAGCGATTTCTTCCAAACAAGCTACTTTCAGGCCCGTACGTTTTTCCAACACTTCTATAAATGTGGATGCTTCCGCTAAGGAATCGTGGGTACCCGTATCCAACCACGCAAATCCACGCCCAAATACTTGGACCTTTAATTCTTTATCTTTTAAAAATACCTGATTTACTGTTGTTATTTCTAGTTCTCCTCGTGCGGAAGGGGTTATGTTTTTTGCCACTTCAATCACTTTATTGGGATAAAAATACAGCCCTACTACCGCATAATTGCTTTTTGGAGTTTTGGGTTTTTCTTCTATCGACAAACAGTTGCCTTCGCTATCAAATTCCGCCACACCATATCGTTCGGGATCGGCAACCCAATATCCAAAAACCGTAGCTTTTTGCTCATCCTCTGCTGCACAAACAGCATCTTTCAAAAGTTGAGAAAAATAGCTTCCTTGAAAAATATTATCCCCCAATACCAAACATACTGAGTCATTACCAATAAATTTTTCCCCTATAATAAAAGCTTGTGCCAATCCATCCGGAGAAGGCTGCTCTGCATAACTAAAATGTACTCCATAATCGGAACCGTCTCCTAACAACCTACGGAACCCGGGAAGATCTTGCGGTGTGGAGATAATTAATATATCACGAATACCTGCCAATAACAATGCCGAAATAGGATAATACACCATAGGTTTATCGTATATCGGCAATAATTGTTTGCTTACTCCTTTCGTAATAGGATATAATCGAGTTCCGGAACCTCCGGCCAACACTATTCCTTTCATAATGTATATTGTATTGAATTATTAACCTAATTTTCTCAATGGATCATTAAATATGGTAAGAAAATTATTTTATTCTATTTTTTATGTTTATGCGTATTCAATGATATAGAATTGATGGATGGATATTAATATCGATCAATAATTCTTCGTATGGTATAAAAAATATAACTTAATCGAACGGCTCGACGACGTGTTTGAAACGCCCTTTTTGCATATTTTTCAGGTTTTTTTGTCTTAAAATACATCATTGAATAATAAGTTCCCCAACAACAAAGGACTGCTGTTATTACTACGATTATAAATTGCCATCTTAATTTCAGTTGTAGTGCCACTGTAATTCCCCATATAAACAATACGAGTAAATTAATTCCTATAATTCTTATCGTTACGGATACATGAGGATACCCGGCTTCCACAAAGCAATGGTGTAAATGCGTTTTATCCGGCTTAAAGGGGGATCCTTTTTTAAGCATTCGAGCAAACATCACTCGCAAGGTATCAAACACCGGAACCGAATAAATTGCTAATACAAAACTTACAACATATGTATCAGACAAATAAAGACCTTCTACTGAGAGTGATAAAACTTTACATACCAAAACATAGGCAAGCGTTCCCAAAACAAGGGATCCCGAATCGCCCATAAACATTTTATATTTACGAGAAAAAACATTATAAATAGCAAAAGGCAATAACGCTCCGACAAATGAAAACGCAAATAATGCAAATATATAATCATTGTGTAAAAAACAATATACTCCACAAATAAAAGAAGTTATGATTCCTATTCCTGAGGAGAGTCCATCCACCCCATCAATCAAATTAATAGCATTGATTAACCCCAACCCTGCTATTACAGACAATAAATAAGAAAAAAACATTCCTATTTCATATATCCCAAAAATTCCAAAAAATGAATCTATCCGATACCCACAATTCCATAAGATAGATACTACTAGAAATTGAAAAATAAATCGGGTTCTCGGTTTCAACGAAAGTATATCATCAAACCCTCCTACACTCAACATCACTGCCATAGCGAGAATAGGACACATCAACATTTGAACATCCTCAAAAAAAAGCATTGCCAATAATAAAGACGATGTTACTCCTATAAAAATATTTAATCCTCCAAGTAAGGGAATCGGTTTTTTTTGCAGTTTACGTTTATTAGGATTATCTGTCAATTTTTTTCGATATGCAATCAATACCAGTTGTGGGTTGACTTTTAACACCACAACAAAAGCTACTGTTGCACATAAAATCATTATCAAATATGAATTCATATTTTAAATTTATTTCTATTTACCGGCTTCGCTATCTTCACCATAGCCATAACCGTAACCATAGCCATAACCGTAACCATAGCCATAACCGTAACCATAATGTTTTTTCAAAAAAGGAACATCGGTAAGAACAATAGCCATGTTTTTAAATTTATTCGTATCGTAAAGTTCTTGTATATTAGGCAAGTAGCGCTTATCTAAAACTCCTACACGAGAAACATAAAGAGTTAAATCTGCTGTTTTATTAATAATAGTTGCATCGGCAATTACCTGAGCGGGAGTTGAATCTAATATAATATAATCGTACTTTTGTTTTAAATATGCCATTAAGTTTTCAAATTTATTCGAAAGCAACAATTGAGTTGCATTTGGGGGAGTTTTTTCACACACTACGTAATCCAAATTTTTCGATATTTGACTATGTATAATGATATTTTCAATATTCTCCTCTTTCCCGATCAAATATTGAACAATCCCTGTACTCAAATGTTTGTCCATAATTTTGGATAAAGACCTTTTTCGCAAATCCATATCCAAAATAATCGTTTTTTTCCCTAAAAACGCAAGTGATAATGCGAGGTTAAGGGATGTGTATGATTTTCCTTCTCCGGGAATCGACGACACAACTTGAATCACCCTATGGTTTGTATCTTGAATAAAGAATTGAATATTCGAATGCAATATCCGAAATGCTTCTGTGACCACATCTTTCCCATCTTCTGAAACTATAATATCTTCATCTTTCTTATTTTCAGGTTTCTGCGGTATCTCTCCAATAATGGGAATAGAGAGGGCTTTTTCGATATCCGCTTTTGATCGCACTTTAACATTGAAAAATTCCCATAAAAACATATATGCAAAAGGCAATACAAAACCAATAATAACTCCTGCCAACAAATAAATAATGGTTTTAGGGGCAATCGGTAAAATAGGACCATTTGCCGATTCTACTATCTTGGCATTTGATTCTGTAATAGCCAATGTAAGGGCATTTTCTTCTCGTTTATTCAAAAGGTACAAATACAATGATTCTTTAATTTTTTGTTGACGCATAATATCCGTAACTTCTTTTTCTTGAGACGGCATGCTTAAAATTTTATTTTGAGCTATTTGCTCTTGATGAAGCATATTGGTGCGCTTAATCTTTATCGTTTCAACCAGATTTTCCACAGAACGCAATACAGCTTCTCGGGTAGCCGTCAACGAATGAAACAATTGCTTCGTAGTAGGATTATTAGCTCCTGAACTTGTTATTATTCTATCATATTCTAACTTCTGAGTATTGTAATTGTTTATCAATGTCTGTACTCCCACATCTTGAATTCCTATGTTAGCCGGTATCAAATCATTTTTTTTAGCTGGATCTTCTATGTATTTTTTTACATATTGCGCCATATTTAACTCTGTTTCCACAGCTATAACATCTTCGTTGTATTTAACACCGGTAGTAAGTAATAAGTTGGATGCCACAGATAAATCCGTAATCTTATTGTTTTTCTTCAAATTTTCTATGCGTTCATCAACACTTTCCAATTCGGTTGATATCAACCGAATTCGACTTATAATGAAATCTTCTGTATTTTGCGCAATTTTATTTTTATCGCTAACCGCATCTTCATTGTACACAGCAATTAATGTGTCTAAAATACGCTGAGCCCGCAAAGGGTTAGAATCTTTAATATTCAAATTCAATATGCCTGTAATTTTATCCGGACGGGTTATGGAAAGTTTTTTTAACAATTCTTTGGCTCTATCGTATGTGGGGGTCACTGATATTTTTATCGTTTTTTTCAAGTACTCATCGGAAAAATGGTCTGTTTTACTTATAAAAAACGATTTGTCCTCATTCACTTCCACAATCTGATCAAATGTGGCTTTTCCGGATGTATCAAACTCTAATAATGGAATTTCAACTTTATACTCATAACCCGTTTCCGAAACAGGTTCTACAGATACTGTCATATCCATTTTCCTGCCGTCTCCAACATCCTTTAAAGCAGTAAATTGAATTGGGTTTTCATTATACAAATCCTTCTTCTTAAAAAGAGTATTGGTTTGATAGGATACTTGTAAATTCAATCGATTCACTACATTTGACATTAAGGGTGTCGATTGTAAAATATAAATTTCATTTTCGAGTACTAATCCTTTTCCTAGCAATCCTATATCTTCAAATAAAGTAGATTCAAATCCCGACTTTCCACTGGCTTTTTCATCTCTAATGAGAATCATGGCCGATTGTTCATATGTTTTTGTCTGTACTTTAGCTATGACAAAAGCAATAACCACACACAACGCTATCGATACAACAAAAATAATCCAATTGTTTATGATCATAAACAAAAGATCACGAATAGATATTGAATTCTCTGCTTCCTGAGACTTTGTATTATTGAGTTGATTTTCCATATATAATCAAATCTTAATTTTATGAGTTATTTCGATACAGTAATAATAATAGATAATAAACTTGCAAAAAATGACGCAATCGAAGTTGCTGCAGAAAGAGCTGTTAAATCTTGAACTCCTTGGCGTTTTCTTCTGTTGTTAGGCTCGACGTAAATAACATCATTTTGTTGTAGATAATAATATGGCGAAGAAAATAAATCTTTCGATGTCAAATCCACATTGCCTATTTGCCGTTTCCCATTATGTTCTCGGACAACAGTAACATTGTCTCGCAAACCATATATAGTAAGATCTCCGGCAGCACTCAATGCTTCCAGAATCGTGATCTTCTCATTATCTACATTCACAACTCCAGGACGAGCTACTTCACCCATTACATATATTTTGTAATTTAACAGTTTTACCGTTACCATAGGATCTGTAATATGTTGCCCTGATTTCAATTTTTCTTCAATCAAAACACCTAATTCTTGATGAGTAAGCCCGGAAACTTTCAATTTTCCTAAAATAGGGAACACAATTTCTCCATTTTTACTAACCAGATATCCGTCCAAGATAGGGTTAATCCCGTTAAAATTATTGTATCCTGTTTCCAAGTTAATTTGCTTATTGGTTTGTTTATTGAAAGGTGCAGCTACTTTTGGAGTTTCACTTTCTACCAAAATCATCAATATGTCATTACTTTGAATTTTATTTTCATAATCTTGTCCAATTCAGTATCCAAAAGTTACCCCTCTCTGCTTTAATCAACATCCTGCTCACCTCCATTTACCAATGCCGCTACA
>CAYYUE010000046.1:0-13217 GCA_964474745.1 uncultured Bacteroidaceae bacterium
CGTTGGTGATTGTGGTGTCTATGGTAGATTCTCAGGTGTACGGATTAATAAATGTTCTTAAGGAGTCTGCGACGTTGCTGGGAAGCCTTTCTATGGCCGGAATGGGTGCTGCCGGCATCAAATTTTTCCCTTATTTTCGAAACAAAGAGCGGTTCCATAACGGTTTTTTTTATTATTTATTCGTAATCCCATTGATAGGAATTGCAGTGTTTTTTTCGTTGGTACTTATTTTTAAAGCTCCTATTATCGACTATTTCAACAAGGACTCGGAACTGCTTATCGATTACTTTTATTGGATTTTTCCGTGGGCCTTTTTTGTGGTATATCAAGGTATATTTGCTACGTATTCGAATGTATTGATGCGGATTGTGGTTCCGCGTTTTGTTCAAGAGGTATTGATCCGGGTCCTTAACATGGCTATATTGTTGTTGTTCGGGTTCGGGTTTGTCAATTTACAATGGCTTATCGGGTTGCAGGTTATGGTGTACGGTATTGCCATGTTGGTGAACTTATTCTATATTGCACGTATCGACAAACTCACCCTACGGCATGACCACGGGTATATTTCGAAACCTATGCGTAAAGAGATATTCAGTTATGCGGGATATACCTTATTGGCGGCTATCGGGACGGGTATTATGACAAAAGTAGATACATTTATGGTAGCGGGCACGTTGGGGCTTTCTGCTTCGGGGATTTACAGTGTAGCCATGTATATGGGAATTATCGTAGAAATACCTTCCCGGTCGTTGTTTGCCATTTCGCAACCTATCGCATCGGAAGCTATTAAAAACAACGATATTCCGACATTATCGAAACTTTTAAAATCGGTATCGATCAATTTAATGCTTATCGGGTCCGCCCTGTTTTTATTAATCTTTATTAATGCCGATAATATCTTTGATGTAATCCCGAACGGAGACGGATACTCTCAAGGTAAATATGTTATGATTCTTATTGGGCTGGCCGGGGTTATCAATACTACATTTACGTTTTCATTAACCCTATTGCAGCTGTCGAAACATTATATATATTATCTTCCTTTCTTGCTGATTCTTTCGGCTTTAGGTATCGGGTCTAATTATCTGTTGATTCCTTTGTTCAACATCAACGGTGCCGCTTTATCGAAAGTGATTACGTATGTCGTATTCGGGCTTTTGCTCACGCTTTTTGTATATTACAAATTACATATCCATCCGCTTACCTGGAGCCATGCAAAGTTATTGGGCATTATCATCGGTGTTATAGGTATTAATTTCTTACTTCCTGAAATACAAAACGCTTTTCTGGATGCTCTTTATCGCACTTCCATTATCGGCATCGTAGGAATTACGGCGGTGTATTATTTCAAGATTTCACCGGATGCGAATCGTATCGGGGAAAAACTCATTGCCTCATTTTTTAAACGAAACAACTAGTTTGCAATATGCGTTCAACTCATTTTGGTATGATTCGGATATCCTATACGTTTCTCCGGAGTGTGCTTTATGGGAAACCCTGTGTTCTTGGAACATCTGTGTTGAGAAACTCGATTTTCTATTGTGGTTGGGGGTTTTAAAACATAAACCCTAATCCGATTCGGGATTCAAATGTTTGTGTTTTTACATCGGGGAAGTATTCGTATTGGGTATATCGGTGATAATAAAGTTCTTGAAGGAATAATTTCACCCATTTCGAAAATGCATATTCTATGGATAAAGAGCCTATCAGCATATTTCCTACGGAGGTATTTCCTTTTGTATTGAGGTACAAATCATCATAGCTGACATTGCCGTCGGGTTCTCCTTCGAATCCTTTTGTAGAATAAATCCAGTATTGGTAGACATCAAAAGAAAACAACAAACGGTCTTTGTATTTTAGCTTAGCTTCCAACCGGCTGCTAAATCCGTTTCCCAAATTGTAATCACGGTCTATATTTGTAAAATGGTCGGAAATGATGCCTCCGAGCAAAACGCCGCTTGCATAAATCCTGGTATCGAATTGCCATCGTGCGGGTTTTGTGGAATACAACAATCCTACACCTAAGGAAACGGGGATTCCCAATCGATAGGGAGTAACATCGGAGCCGGCTTCCAATGGGTCGGAATCTAAAAAATTAAAATGCTGGAATATACCCCATGTAAGAAAATTTTCTCGTTGTGTTTCATAACTCCGCCCCCACATAATACCGGTCATTGAAACGCTGCTGATAATGGGTTGTTTCGTCGGAAACGACAGTGTTGCCTTCAAACTAAAATAGGAGAACGGTTTGGAGAAATCGCCATCGTACGGATCTCCATATAGAGTCGATATAAACAAAGAGGGTACATGATGCCCTCTGGGAAAACGATTGTGCATGGACAAATAGCGATTGCCTAAGTAAATGGAGGCTTTGAAAGGGACTTCTTTATAGGATAATGCACCGGCAGGATGTGCCCATGCTTCTCCTGTTACCAAACGATTGATTCCGTGGGTAGGAGATATTAAAAAAGTTGCCGCTTCTCTAAAAAAACGATTCCATCCTCTACTATATGGGTTTATCGGGAGCTCGGAAAGACGATGCAATACTTCTCCGAAAAATGCACCTCCTATTCCGGTAGCCTGAAAATCGTTGATCGAAGGAGGTTCGTTTTCAAAAAAGAATTCCCATATCAAGCTTCCTGCCAACGAATAGGGCAAGGATTGCCAAAAGTTTAAATTATTGGCTCGTGCCGCACTAAAATATAATGCTCCTGTATAAGGATGATAAAACAGGTTGGTGGCAATGTTGTCATTGTCCCATACCATGCCTACTTTAAAATTATTACGCACCGTTGCAGCACTGATTTTTGCAAAATCGGCCTTCAAGATATAATAATCGAATGCCCAGACTCCTACATTCAAGCACACTCCTTCTATGCCGGAACGTATATAGTTTTTTCGGCTAAACACGGAATCCGTATCGTACAATTTCAATTCTCTATTGTAAAACTGGCCACGAGCTCCTATAAAGATAAAAATAAATAGAAGCACCAATGCAAATCGTTTACGGCAACTGTATTTCATTTTTTAAATAAAAGATTGCTTTTTGAAGTACAATAAGGGCAGTATTATTTTATGTAATGCTGCCCTTATCGTACATGATTTTTTTATTTTGTTGTACTTGTCTTATACTGTTTGTTCTATATTCCATACATAAGCGCGAACGCCGACTTCTTTGTTCAACAAGTCAAGTTTGTGAACAGCATCTAACAATTCTTTCACCTGATGATCTTCTACCATAGCAATAACGGCGGAATTCATTTCGGGCCAAGTATGGGTACCTCGGCGAGGTTCGCCCGTATTGGAACCTCTCCCTTGGACATCTTCCCACATCGTAAATCCTTTTATTTCCAAGTGATCCAATATAAATTCTATACGCTCTGTATTTGCTTGATTAAATACTATAAATACTGCTTTCATCTTTTTATTTCATTATTATACACATACCATACAGACGATACGTAGTTCATTGTTTTGATCTTATTGTATACTTTACATATCTGTACCGTCTGAATGGCCTTGTGTTTATTGTTATTCTTTTTCGTCGTTTTTAATTTGTAAAAATACAAACGATTTGCGTTGTTTTTCCAACTTGCTTTGTTCTCCTCTGCGTACGATAATACCGTATAATACAGGTACTACAATTAATGTAATAATCGTAGAAACCAACAGCCCTCCAATTACGACAATTCCCATGGTAGTCCACAATTCGGAACCTTCACTGGTGCTTAATGCCATCGGTACCATACCCAGAATGGTAGTAGCGGCAGTCATTAATACGGGACGCAAACGCGATTGTCCGGACAAAGCAATGGCTTCGTAAAGAGCATACCCTCGTTCTCGCATCAAATTAATATAATCCACTAATACAATACCATTTTTAACAACGATACCGATCAACAAAATAATACCTAATGCTCCAACCATATCAAGTGTGGCTCCTGTAACCAATAGTGCTAAAATAACACCTGTAATCGCAAATGGGATTGCCATCATAATGATAAACGGTTTGGAAAACGATTCAAATTGAGATGCCATCACAATGTATACCAACAGCAATATTAACAATGCCAAAGTTCCCATATCGGAAAATGATTCTTGTTGGTCTTGGTAGCTTCCTCCTACGTTAACACTTATTCCTTGTGGAATTTCCACTGTGTTTAGTTCGGATTTGATACTGTTTGCCAATTCTCCTAAGGAAACCTGGTATGGAGTTACGCTGACTTTTACCATACGTTGACGGTTTTTACGCGCAATTTCAGGAGGGCACCAGTATTCTTTAATTTGGGCCAACTCTTTCAATTTGATTTTTTCACCCTTAGGCGTCATCATGGTAAGTTCCTCTATATCGGTGATACTGCTTCTATATTTTTCCTGCAGCCGTACTACTATATCGTATTCCTCTCCGTCTTCTTTCAAATATCCGGAAGTCATCCCGTTAATCCGATAACGAACATATGCGGCCACAGTGTTACTGGTCAATCCGTGGCGAGACAGCTTTTCTTTATCGAAAATAATCTGTAATTCGGCGCGGTCTTCGTCTCTGTCTATCTGAATATCTCTTGCTCCTTCGATCTCAGCAAATCGACGTTTCAAATCGTTGGCAAAAGTTGAAGTCAGATCGAAATCATAACCGTATATTTCCACATCTACATTATTGTTACCTCCGGCACCCATTCCACTAGAAGTAGATACCTGATAATCTATAATTTCCGGATATTTTTCTAACTCCTTACGCACAATTTCAGCCATCTCAAATATGGTTCTTTCCCGTTCGTATTTTTTGGTTGTACGAACTGTCATGCTAATTTTATTATTGGTTGTGGAAGAAAACAAGGCGGAAAAACCTGCTTCGTCATTAGACCCTGCGGAAGTAGAAATGATAAGTGTTTCTGGCAATAATCTCTGAATGTCATCTTCAATGTTGCGAGCCGTCTTTAACGTTTCCTCTATCCGCGTTCCTCGTTGCAATTCAACCGTTACGGAAAGACTTCCGCTATCTTGTTGACGCATAAAGTCGGTACCGATCAATCCTATAAATACAGGTATCAAAGAGGCCACAAAAACAATGACTACCAAAAGCATCGTTATTCTTTTATGAGTCAAGCATGCTCTTAGTACATTGGCATACCAAGCGTCTATTTTATCGAATATTTTTCCTATCGTTTTTCCGAAACTAAAACGTTTTTTAGCCGCTTTTTTCTTTGCTTCTTCTTCTTCTTTTTTACTTAAGAAAAACGGTTTCGCCTTCAGCAACTTGGAAGACATCATAGGAGTCAAGGTAATCGCTACCATGGTAGAAGTACATACAACGATGGTTACAATCCAACCCAACTCTTTAAACATAATACCGGCCATACCTCCCAACATGGTAAGAGGCACAAATACGGCCACAATAACCAATGTTGTCGCTATAACAGAGGTCCAAACCTCGTTGGTTGCGTATATGGAAGCTTCTCTTGGACTCGATCCCCGGTCTATATGTCGCGAAATATTTTCCAGGACCACAATAGCATCGTCGACCACCATACCGATAGCTACGGTTAAAGATGCCAACGAAATAATGTTCAATGAACTTCCGACCACCAGCAGATAAATAAATGCCGTTAACAAGGATATGGGTATGGTTACTCCGATAACGATGGTAGAACGCCAGTCGCCAAGGAAAACAAATACTACCAATACGACAAATAGCAATGCATAAAAGATAGAATCGGCAAGCCCGAAAATAGCATTTTCAATTTCCTCAGATCCGTCTCGTATTAATGAAATCTGGATATCGGGAGGCATGGTTTTTTCTATTTCAGCCATTTTTTCACGCACCTGTTTGGCTATCTCCACGGTATTGGCACCGGTTTGCTTGGTTATAATCATCCGGACAGCTTCTTGCTGATTCAATTTTTCATCCAATGTAAGGTCTTTTATGGTATCGCGAACGACAGCCAAATCTCGAACAAAAACTTGTTTTCCGGTTGGAGTGGTGGTAACAACGATATTTTCAATTTCTGCACTTTCCTTATACTCGCTTTCTACCCGAAGCTGGTATTGCTCTTTTCCCATCTTAACGGTTCCGGAAGCCAGGTTCAAATTGTTCCCGCTAATGGCGGAACCTACGCTTTCTACGGTTAGGTTGTATGCATCCAATTGGTTTGGATCCAAATCAACATATACATAGCGGTCCGGAGCTCCTGAGAGGGAAATGTTTCCGATACCGTCCACTCGATTCAAAATATTGGTCACATTGTCTTCCAATATTTTTTCCAATCCGGGATAACTTTCATTCGCAGTAAAACCGTATATAATAATCGGCATTGAACTGGAATTCAATTTTAATACAGTGGGCCTGGTTATTCCTTCAGGCAGGTCGTCATAAATCAAATCCAAATAAGATCGAATATCATTCATGGATTCGTCTATATTGGACCCCCACTCAAACTCCATGGTTATAATAGATAAATTATCCTTCGATGTGGAATAAATATTCTTTAATCCGTCAACAGAGTTTAATGAATTTTCCAACAATTTGGAAATATTTGTTTCTACTTCACTCGCATTTGCCCCAGGATAAGTTGTCATTACTGTTACGTAAGGCATATCCATTTCAGGCATTTGGTCAATGGGCAACCTCGATAATGAGAAAAGGCCCAATATGATTACAGCAACAAATACCAATGCTGTTGTAATCGGTTTATTTATAGCGGTTTTGTATATACTCATTGTTTTATTCTTTTTGTAATGTATCCGTTGCGCATTGTTTTATGCATATCCCCATATCGGCAACGGATCCTTCACGATTTATTATTTTACAATATCTATTTGTTTTCCGTCCACTAACCGGGCTTGCCCCACAACGACAACTTCAACACCTTCTTTTATTTCATCAGAAATAATTTCAATACGATCGTCGAAACGTTGTCCTAGTTTTACATCCACACGTTTTGCCTTGCCATTATCATTCAAAAATACATACCGATTATCAGAACCTTGCAATTTTAATACTGCTTGATAAGGTACTACCATGGTTTCTTGTTCTCCCAATCCCAATGTTGCTTTCACAAACATTCCGGGACGAATTTTTTCGGAAGCATTCGAAATTTTTAATTTAGCTTGAAATGTATGGCTGGCAGGGTCTATTGTAGGATATACAATTTCTATGGTAGCAGGAAATACGGTTCCCGGATAAATATCGGACACTATATTCACTTTCATACCGGTTTTTACCAAAGGGAAATACGATTCCGGAATATTAATAATAGCTTTCAACATATTGATTTGGGTTAACGTAAGAATGGGCGCACCGCTATACAATTCTCCGTCTTCGTAATTTTTAGCAGAAATAACACCCGGAAATTGAGCTTTCACAAATGTATTGGTTTCTAAAAAAGCAACGGCTTCTTTTAATTGATCGAGCTGTGCTTTGGTTTGGTCATACACCTGTTGCGAAACGCTTCCCGAAGCTTTCAAAGCCTCCACTCTGTTGAATTCGGTCTGTACACTTCCCAAATTAATTTTATTGGTATTCAATTGATTCTGATCCATCCGAATCAACAATTGTCCTTTATTTACGCGCGACCCTACTTCTACATAGATATGTTCTATTTTTCCGGTTAACGAAGGTGCTACACTCATACTTTCATAGCCTTCCAATGTTGAAGAAAGCTCCAGTATACGTGCCACTTTTTCTTTTTCCAATACGAGTGTTTTCACCTTTTCTACCCTTGATTCTTCAGCAGTTTCAATCCCTGCTTGTTTTTTTCCGCCACAAGCTACAAGGCTTCCCAATACTAGGGCTAGAGTGGCAAAGTTTGCTAATCTATTCATTTTTCTTAGACTTTCTATGTTTTTAATTTTTATTGATTTAAAAGATTTTCCAATTCTATTTGTGCATCTACTAATTGCATGATAGATTGAATGTAATTTGTTTGCGCTGTAATAAGATTATTACTTGAATTTGTTACGTCTAAACTGGAAGCCATTCCATATTTGTATTTGTTTAATATATTATTGAACACCCGTTGTGAAACTTCTATATTCTGATTTTGATTGTCATAATTTTCATAAGCGGATACCAGGTTATAACGCAATTGACGTTCTTGTACCAACAATCCGTCTACTACATCGGAAACCGTATTTTTCATTTCTTGGTAAGTTATGCGAGCTTCTCGAACCTTGTTTGCACGAGAACCGCTCGAAAAAATTGGAATATTCAGTGTAGCTCCTACTAAATTGGGTGGGGTCATATTAAATCCACCGTCTTTACCGAAATACGTTTTACTTGAATATTGATAAAAACCACTCAGTGTAGGTACATAATCCATCCATGCCATGGTTATTTGTTTCCGGGTCATTTCTTCGCTTTTCTTCATCAACCGATAATCATAATTGCGATTCATGTCGAACGGTTGTGTCAACAACGATTTTGAATTTTCTATATTCAAAATATCATCCAGGGTTCCTGTAAGTTCCAATCGGGCATTTACATCTGCTCCTAATTGAAGCAACAGCGAGTTATACAACATTTCCAAAGAACGTTTGGAAGAGCTGATATTGTTTCGCATGGCATTCACTTGGATAGAAATTTGGTCGGCATCCACTTGTTCAGCAGCTCCGGCTTTTACTGTATTGATAGTAGTTTGTTCCAAGCTTATCAAGTTCACTAAACTTGAATCCAATAAAGAAACGGTTTTTTCCATCACCAAAATAGAAAGGTATACGGAGCGTACATTTTTAGTAATGTTTTGCTCTGTTTGCTGTTTGGTAATATCTGCCATTTCTATAGACAAGTCTCCTAATAAGGTTCCCACAATCTGAGCACCCGAAACGGCTAATGAAACGGTAGTATTAAATGTCCCGGCAGGATTCATGGGAATACTCCCACCCATAAAGGACATTTTATAACCACAATAATTTTGGTAATCCAAACCTACATTTACTTGCGGCAACATAGACGAGAGTGTTTGCCAGCGAACTGCTTCTGCTTTCAGAATATCCAATGAGGCATTCTGTAGTGTTCTGTTGTGCTCTATTGCATATTGCTCAGCTTCTTGTACTGAGAGTTTTAGTGTGTTTTGCGCGTTCGCAATAGTACCCCAAACAACAAAACCAATAAATCCAATTAAAATTTTTCTTTTATTCATTGTATTTGTAACTATATTTTGGTTTCTTAATTAATTAGTTTTTAAAAATATCTTCTAGTGCTTTTTGCGTAGCAATTCCTCGCAAGTAAGTAGAAAATAATTCATGTAATATCTGGTATTTTGAATACCCGCTTTTTGCAATACCACCCGAATCCACTAAAGAAATTATCCCTTTCAACGTATCGACTGTAAAATCCAGATCAATGTCTTTTTGAATATAACCTACTTTTTGTAATTGCATTAACATTGTTTTCATGTCATTAACAGGAGCCATCGTTATTGTTTTCGTTATGTTTTTTCGACTCATTATATTCATAGAGTGCCTTATCGGTGGCTAATCCTCTGAGATAAGTAGTAAAAATTTGAGCTATCAGCTCCTTTTTTGAGTACTGCGATGTCGGAAATTCTTTTTCGTTGGTTATAATCTTAATTATTTCTATTAGTGCTTGTGAAGCAATATCAATATCCAATTCGGAACGAATATAACCGTCTTCTTTTGAACGGTTCAATACTTTTTTAAACAACTCAAGCCGTTCTTGATTTTGAGGAACGATATATCCATTATAAATTTCGGGATAGTATTTCTGTATATCTTCTAAAAAAGACCTTTTCATCTCAAAAACCGCATTGGAATGCATTTCAGGAACAACATCAAGCAGTATCAAATAATTATTCTCTTGCTCAAAAAATAAGGTTTCTATTTTTTTATCATTGTTTACAATCCATGAAATACATTCTTGCAATAATGTTTTTTTGTCTGCAAAATTTTCATATATGGTACGTTTTGATATGCGCATATCTTCCGCTATCAAATCCATCGTTACTCTACGACATCCACGACTCAGAAACATCTGAGTTGCTTCTTCTATGATTCGCTCTCTTACACCATTATTTGTTATATCTTCCATAAAACTGTTCTCCATTTGTAATAAACATGGGCAAAAGTACAATAAAAACTTTGGAAACTGCAAAAGTTTTCATTGTAAATAATGTTAAAATTCGTAAGCATTTGTCTGATAAGAGATTATATATACTCTTTTTCAACTATTTTTTATCGAAAATCGGTAAAAATATATTTTTTATCGAACAATTAACAGCTTTTATTCCTTTTTTGAATCAAAATTTTCAAGAATTTCATCATCTCTTGCCGAAAGAAACTACCTTCAATACCAGTTCTTATTTCAACTATTTATTTATTTCAAAAGCCTTCATTAAAAGAAGCTTTCTATTCAGCTTGATTATAAATAGTATCATTTGAAAAATAAAATAGGTGTATTTTCTATGAAAGCGTGTGTTCCTTCCCGTATTTGCCTTTATATGGGTATAGATCTACTATTCCTCCTTTAGGAAATGCTTTGCCGAGAGTATAATTTCAGATTCACAACCCAAAATCTCAGCTATTCGCAATGCTTCATGTGGTACATTTTCGGAAGTATCTTCCACCAATGTATAATCCATAAATCGATTAATCGTTGAGGGTGTTATTTTTTCATCCGCTTCAGGTTCCATAAAACCTTTTACTCGCAATTTCCGACACGTCAACCCCAGTTTACTATAATGAGTTGTTACTAAGGTATAGGAATGCCGATGATTTAAAAAATCGGTTACGGATTGCACTATGGCTTTTCCTTCGGCAGGATTGGTTGTTCTTGCCAATTCATCTATCAGAATCAACAGTTTATGCTGTTTTGCTTTTTTTATTACCTCATTAATTTTCAACATTTCCGAAGCGAAAGAAGATAGTCCGTTCATTTCATTTTGTTCGTCGCCAATACAAAAAGCAACATCCTCAACCAATACAACTTCTGCTTGTTCTGCGGGCAGAAAAAAAGCATATTGAGCCAATAATTGGGCAGTACCCACAGTTTTTAATAATACGGTTTTTCCCCCCATATTGGCTCCGGTTATCAAACACACACCGGAAGTTAGCTCAATGGTAATGGATTGATAGGTACGATTTTGTTGATGCAACACCTCTTTCAACCGTGGATTAAACAATCCTTTATAGCTTGTTTGCTCTATAGTTATTGCAGGTTTGCACAAATTCCATTGGACGGCTTGTTGAGCTTTGGCCTGCAATGCATCGATATAAGCCAAGCGGTGAAGTGTTCCTGAAATCTGTTCGGCATAAGGTTGCAATTGAGTCGTTAAATGTTTACGTACTTTTTCTTCGACCTCCTTATCTTGATCGAACCAATATGCTATTTGATTTTCGATGTGCATACTTTCTTCTTCCGAAAGCGTATTTTTATGTGCAGAAAGTTGCGCAGTTCGTTTTTTCAATTCGAAACGAATGGAAAATAATCGAGGATCATAGCTATCATAGATATAAAAATTTGCAATTCCTGTATTATCGGGATCCAACAATTGCAGTACTTCCGTTAAATCGGGAATAGAAAATAATGAGCTTATCCCTATTTTTTTTGCAATATCTGTAATTTCGAGACTTAACAATGCCAAATTTTTTATTTCAAACAGTTGCACATCATCTAACAAATTTCCCTCAGAGATATTAGTTATGGTAACTTTTAAATCGTGAACTTGCGTCAATCGTGATTTTACCTTCTCTATATGTCTACAGGAATCACTATCGCGTAATAACTCACAAACGCGTTCTATGGCATCCCATTCGGCATACAATGTTTGAGGATCTTTACACCATGATTGTGTCATAATGTAGTTACGGCCTAAACTTGATTGCAATTTAAGATTTTCGATACAATATCGGAAGCCGCTTTCTTGGTTTATTTTATTTTTCAACTGCATAATTCACAATATTTTAGATATTACGGACGTCCCATACCGGCATTTGAAGGTTTTCGGAAAGACGAGCACACAATTCTTTTGAATCAAGTGTATAGCCTTGCGGTGAAGTAGGATTTACGCACACTGCTATTAATTTCGACTTTTGCAGCACTCGCAACCTCCCTCCTTTTTTACAATAAATGGAATATACTTCGGGTGAAACAAATATTTTGGTGAAATCACGGACAACTAAAATGATATCTCGAATCTGTTTCTGTGCAGCCAAGTAAGTTAATAATTTATCGGTTATGGCTCCGGATACATACAGCACGGTTCCGTATTGAAAAATATTTTGTTCGCTTTTGCTCAATAAAAATACAGACGGTACTTTCAAATCGTGAAGTTCTCCGTCTCCATCTACAGCCCAAAGTCCCGATTTCAGTTTAGAAAGTTCGAAACGTAAAGGATCTGCAACTTCTTGTAAATTAATTAAATTGAAAATAAATCGAGTTTTCAAAATTAATTGACGAATATTGGGTGATACAACAGCTCCTGTGGCTAACAACATAGCGTCAGTAACTGTGGGTGAGGCCAAACTCAATCTGGATAGAGCTCCATCGATAATAGTTATGTCTCTTCCTTGCTGTGTAAAATAAGTAATCTGAGAACGCAATTTTTCAGTAGTTGCAGCTCCTGAAAGTAATACCTTTCCTTCACACAATACTTCGGCAGTTACCAAACGGCCTAATGCTGTTTGGGTATTATCCACTTGCAGAATGTTAGATAAAAGATTCCGTTGCCGATAGTGTTTTTCTGAAGTTATAAATTGCATTCCTTCATATAAAACTATTTCCGGTTTTGCACTTCCATATACCTGATCTATCCGTTCTCCGTCAATACCAATAGAAGTTACCGCAACTTTTTTATTCAGTTCATGCAATCGTGAAAGTACGTAATTCAAACATACGGTTTTTCCTGTGTTTTTCTCCAATCCCACAATGGATAAACTTTTATACGGCAATATATCAGTTATAAAGGGCATAAGTAACGCTATAATTCATACATGCAAATGTACATGATTTTCTTGAATTACATGTTATCGCATATCTAGTAAGGTTGAATTAATGTGACTATATTCTGAAAAAGAGAAATGTTATCAGACGAAAAAACGTATTTTCTTCCCATAACTTATTCATAAATAACACACCTTTTCGGCTCAAAATCATCTCATGACTTTTTCGTGATACTCAGATGTAATTCCCTGTTTGTCTATGGAAAACTTCACATATATCATACATTCAACTGCAGGCTGTTTATACGATAACCTTCATTCTA
>CAYYUE010000047.1:0-12926 GCA_964474745.1 uncultured Bacteroidaceae bacterium
TTTTTCAATGTGCAAAAGTACATAAAAAATCAATTGAATTCTATATGTTTGAAAATGTGCGTATTGAAAATTAAGAAATGATATATGGAAAATAGATTAAAATGAAATGAATCAATGTATTATTAGATAGACAATTGTTTAATTCGAAATAATGCTGTATCTTTGTTTCAAAATAGATGAAAGAGTAAGGGAAATTGACAACTCAATTTGTACAGATATCTGGGTTAAGGTGAAGTATTTTTATCGTTTGAGGGGATTTAAAGATTAGAGTACGTTTTCAAGAAATCAAAAAGAATGGACAAACTAATGATACATATTAAGTGATGAAGAATATGCGGATAATAAAATTATTTTTATTCTTATTGTTTTTAGCAGCAATTTCAGTAGAAAGTTGGCCGCAAGTTCCGGGAGGAATGGCTCCCAGAGGGCAACGTCCCCGTCAATCGGGTTCTGAAAAAAAAATGCAAAGTAAAAAAGAAGGAGTTACGTATACTGTTTCTGGCAGGTTACAGGAGGAAAACAGTTCCGAAAAAATGATGTTTGCGAATGTGGGTATTATGCGTATAAAAGACAGTTCTTTTGTGCGAGGAGCTTCTTCCGATGAAAACGGGAAATTTACAATTGCTGCGGTGCCTCAGGGTAGGTATTTGTTGCGAGTTTCCAGTATGGGGTATCAAAATACATATCTTCCTGTTTTGGTAAATGCCAATGTTGACTTGGGGACTATAAAAGTGAAAAAAGAGGCTTTTATGCTCGAAGAGTTGGTGATAAAAGAAAAAAAGCCTTTATATGCCGTTGATGGGGAAAAAACATTGTATAATGTTACTGAAGATCCGAGTATTCAAACAGGAACGACTTCCGATGCGTTACAAAATGCACCCGGTGTAGAGGTTGATATAGAAGGAAATATAACATTGCGGGGTGTATCTGGTGTGGAAATTTGGATCAATGACAAACCTTCTCGATTGAATGAAGAAAATTTAAAAACTTATATTCAACAACTACCTGCCAATGCATTGGAACGTATAGAAGTGATTACGAACCCTTCTGCTCGATACGGATCGAAAACAGATGGAGGTATTATTAATATTGTGACGAATGCTCGTATCAAAAGAAATAGTTTTTTGAGTTTTGGACTTAACGGATCTACTCAACCCAATGCTTCACCCTGGCTTTCCTATATGTGGGCAAACGAAAAATGGTCGTTCAATGTATATGCCGGAGGATGGTATTCGAAACGAAAAAATGAGTCCGACGGGTATTCTTATAGTCTCAATCAAAACAAAGACACGGTAAGCTATCAGTCGTATCAAACAGAAGGAATAAATACATCGTTGTTTGGAAATATAAACATAAATGCTACTTACATAATAGATTCCATTAACACCTTGACTATGTGGATGGGATTCAATGGAAATATGCGTAAAAATAACTCTTATGAAGAGCGATATCGGAACGAACGTCAGCAAGAATATAATTACACTACCGAGAATGAATCGGATGGAAACAGTTTGTTCGGAAATATTGGTATTGCCTATGAGCATAAATTTAATAATGAAGGGCATCAAATTATGGCCGATATAGGAGGGATGTTATCCGAGTCGTATTCCCAAAGTTCATTTGTTCGGTTGTACGAACAACAGGTATTTCTGAACCGTGATAAAAAAGCTACCAATACAAATAATACTCCACGTATCGACGCAAGTGTGGATTATACTTATCCGTATTCGCGAAATGGAGAGATAGGTTTGGGTATTTCTGCGGAAAAAAATTGGGACATTACACGATATAGTCCCGATACTTTAGTTTGGAATACGGATCAACGAAATTTGGATTCGCTGCGATTTTTGGATGCATCCGCTATAGGGAATAATTTTGAAGGCTATATTACCGTTCGTCATAAATTTGGAAATTTTACTGTTAAAGGAGGCTTGCGAACCGAATACTCTTCTTACAGCTATACAATCTATAATTCACCCGAAAACAATGTTGAGGGAATACATTATTTCAATCTAAGACCTTCTTTACACCTGTCATATCGAACTAAAAGCATGCATAATTTTTCGTTAAGCTATTCGCGACGAATTAGCAATCCTGATGTTTCTCAACTGACTACTTATAAAACATATAGCGAAGATAGTTATTTTGTAGGAAATCCTTCTTTAGAGCCTACCTATACGAACTCGTTCGAAGGAGGGTGGTCTAAGTTTTTTGAAAATTTTGGTTCGATAGGTATTTCGGCATATCATAGAAATTCTACCAATCAAGTAAATACTATTGTTACTTCTATATACGATACAGAAGTTTTTGAAAGATATATAAACTACTCTTATCCGGTAAATTTGGGTGCTTCTTATAATACGGGCGCCGAATTACGAATTACGTATCGTCCTATGGATTTCATGAATATACGTTTTTATGCTAATATTTATGATTCCTATATCGAATATATAGAAGGGAGCGAAGAAATATCGAGCCATAAAACATCCTATAGTTTACGGGTTAATGCATGGGCAAAACTGTGGAATCGATTCGAAGTATTTGCCTCGGCACGGTATCGTTCTCCTACCCAAGCGTTATATAGCGAAAGCAAAGCAACATATTCTATTGATTGCGGCGTACGAGCTGATTTTTTGAAGCGAAAAATATCTGTTCATGTAAATGTAAGAGATATTTTTAATTGGAATAAAACAGAAGACATTACAAATAATCCGTATTACATTTCATACAATTCCAATAGAATAACCAACAGTCGATTTATAAGTGCCGGTTTAACTTTTCGTTTTGGTAAAATGGAATTGGAAAATCGAGTAAAGACAGGAACCGGAGATTTTAGTAGTGGTGAATAAAATAGAAAGATCCGGTTGAAATCTATGACTTGCGAGAGAAAAGCTAAAATTGCATTTCTCAACACACACAATGTATTATGTGTCGAAAGCTACTTAAGAGGAAGTTTATAACCGAGTGTAAAAGTAAACGATTGTAAAGATCCGGAGAAAGAATTTCTTTCAGGATAAATAGCATCAACCTCCTTCATAGGAACAATAAAACCGTTGTCGATATAAAAATCAAAAGTATATTCCCTATATTGATAACCAATGCCTATGATGAGACTTACATCGAATCGGCTCATTTTGTTAAATGCACCCTGTTCTGTTTGGCTATTCATTTCAGGGCCAAAAAAACCAATTAAAGAAGGAGAAATAACAGTGTGCTTATATGTGCCAAATAGACCAATGTTAGCCGCTGGACCTACTGAGATGCTTATATAGTGTTCATCTTTGAAGGGTAGGTGATATTTATATGTTACCAATATAGGTATTTGTAAATACCAAGGATGGTATATATCAGTTATATCAGATATTAAATCGTTCTTTTCCATTTTAGCTCCTTTACGTACAAGAAACAAACCTGATTGCAGATCAAATTCCATAAGAGGAGAATTTCCTAATGAAATAGAGTAATTCACATATCCTCCGAAACTGTATCCCAATGTAGATTTCATGTAAAGGTCATCGGCCATCCGGGCAAAACCCATTCCAGCCCGTACTCCTACAGCCGAAAATTGTGCACTAGCTGAAAAACTAAGCAACCATGTTCCGATACACGCAATAATAATTTTTTTTATCGACATATTTTATTTTCTTTATGTTTTGTTTTGAGAGGGTAAATTTTTTTTATAACCCGCACAAAATAAGATGCTAAAAAGAAGCTACAAAGTTACAACTTTTCTTACGATTTGCGTAGAATTATAACGAAATCTTTTTATATGGATCTTAATTTGCTGATTCTCAATTTGGATCTATGGAAAAAGAATTTTCAAGAGAATTCTCTTGAAAATTCTTTTATAATTTACGATAAATAAAATCTGTCATTAATGTATACAAATGCCAACGAGTGTTTCCTCCATAAATACTATGATTTTTGTTTGGATATACAAACATTTCAAACTGTTTTCCGGCTTTTATAAGTGCAGTAGCCATATCCATCGTATTTTGGATATGTACATTATCGTCGGCACTGCCATGTATCAGCAAATAGTTCCCTTTCAACTTATCAGCATGATGAATGGGAGAGTTCTCATCATATCCGGTTCCATTTTCCAAAGGACGTTGCATAAAACGTTCTGTATATATATTGTCATAATAACGCCACGATGTTACGGGAGCTACTGCAATAGCTGTCTTAAATATATCAGCACCTTTTGTTATTGCTAATGAGGATAAATATCCTCCGAAACTCCATCCAAAAATACCTATACGGTTTTTATCTACATAGGGTAGTTTCGCAAAATAGTTAGCCGCTGAAATGACATCTTCACATTCATATTTTCCTAATTGTTTATATGTCGCTTTACGAAAAGCTGCGCCTCGTTTCCCTGTTCCTCTACCGTCTATGGAGATGCAGATATACCCGTTTTGAGCCAACATGCGTAACCAAAAATAATCGGAGCGCCCAAAACTGTTCGCAACCATTTGACTTCCGGGACCACCATAAACATAAAAAAATACAGGATATTTTTTGGTGCTGTCGAAATCAGCAGGTTTAATAATGTAATAATTGAGCTCTGTATGATTCGGAGTAGTTAATGTGCCAAACATCTTTTGTTCGTTTCCGAAGGTTTTCATTTTTTCAGCAAGAGTCCGGTTGTTTTCCAATGCAACCAGTTGTTTTCCGTCCGAGGCATGAATGGTATAAATGGGAGGCGTATTGGCGTCTGTAAAAGTACTGATATAATATGTACATGTATTACTAAAATGACAAGAATAAGTTCCAGGAAGGGTACTTAGCTTCTTTTTCTTTTTACCATCCATTCCTATAACGTACAACTCGGCATTTAACGGAGAGGATTCTGTAGAAGTGTAGTAGATTTTTTTATTCGTTTCATCAATTCCGTTTATAGCCACAACTTCGTAATTTCCGGATGTGATTTGACGAGCAGGTTTTCCTGTGATATCATATAAATAGATATGATTGAACCCGTCTTTTTCAGAACTGATTAGAAAATGTTTTTTATCATTCAAAAAGATCCATACTTCCGGTACTTCGACGTATGCTGAATCCGTTTCGGTATAGATTGAAGTGATGTCTCCCGTATTTACATTGCTTAGCAATATCTCTAAACGATTTTGTAAACGATTCATTCGAAGGAGAGAAAGCGTATTTGCATCCTTAGTCCACTGTATACGAGGAATATATTGGTCATTTTCGCTTCCAATATTCAACTTACGAGTGTTTCTGTTTTCCAAGTCGTAAACAACTATATCGACTGTAGAATTCATTTCCCCTGCTTTTGGATATTTATATGTGTATAATTCCGGATATAAATTCCCCCATATTTGCATAGCATATTGTTTTACATCCGATTCATTGAATCGGTAAAACGCAATTTTTTTGCTGTCAGGAGACCAATAAAAGCCTTGTATAATACCAAGTTCTTCTTCATAAACCCAATCCATAGTACCGTTTATTATTTCGTTAAATTTTCCATCGAAAGTAATTTGCGTTTCTTCAAAAGTGTTTATGTCCATTATGAATAAATTATTATCACGAACGAATCCGATCTTGGTACCGTCGGGAGAAAATGTAGTTAACTGCTGTTTTCCATTATTCGAAAGCTTTGTAAACTTTTTCGTTGACATATCATATAAATAATAATCAGCTTTACCTGACCTTCTGTATATGGGTTCAAAACCAGAGCTTAATAAAATCTTGGTTTCCGAATTATCGAATTGGTAGGATTCAATCGGAGGCAAAGGTTTCGCATGTTTCAATACCTCAGGGGAACGAAAAAGGCAAATATCACTTACTTTTTTCCCTTTTGCATAATTATATTTTTCAATTCCCGAATTTTTTAAAATACAATAATGTTCTCCGTCTTTCATCGAACGAATTTCCGAGATACCTTTTGGTGAAAACGTACCGTTCGTCCAAATATCTTCTAATGTAATATTTTTTTGTGCAAAAACACTAACACAAAAAAGTGTAATAATTGTAATTGTAATCTTGTTTTTCATTATTTTCTCTTATTTTTTAGTCCGCCAATTAATTCATGGCATTAAGAATAAATTTGTTTAGTGGGTACGTGGCATGGAATACATTCATTACGTATTCATGAAAATGGTCAGATAATGCTATTTCATTTGAAAAATCATGCGAAGTAGCATAATGTTTATATTTTAATAAGTCGATATCGGCAAAATCATTTGGAAAACCTTTCGGAGCCCGCTTTAGCATATCTATTTGCATGAGTCCGGGAAAGTAACGTTTAAATTCGGGAGCGTTTAAAATCGATTTAAAAGTATCTATATTGTAATAAATTTCTTTGCGGATAGCATCTAAAACAATAGGTTCAGGCATGTAAATTCCACCTCCGATTCCTGATTGTCCGTTTTGAATATGCAAGTAATATCCGGGACGTCCGTGTTGTTTGACGCCTCCACTGGCAATATAAACAGCAATATGAGTTTTATATGGTGTTTTGTCAGGCGAGAAACGAGTATCGCGATAAATACGATACATACATTTTTCAGATGTTTGCATTCCTATCGTTTTATCCATTTGATACAATTCCGGAATGATGAAATTGATAAATTCTAAAAAATCTGATTTTACAACTTCCCATCGCTTTTTGTTATCCATAAACCATTCGCGGTTGTTGTGCTGAGACAATTCATCCAAAAATTCATATACAAAGGGCGATATTTTATTTTTCATCGTTTAATGGAATTTAATAGCGAAGATTCCGATGAATCTTAGTTTGGTTTGATGTGCAAATGTACATGTTTTTTTTCAAAAATACATTGATTTATAAAATTAAAAATGGACTAAAATACACCATTGAAAAATGAATTAAAGATATATTGAGATTTTTTCATAAAATAAAAACCATCAATAACAGTGGCTATTGATGGTTTTTTTATCTTATTTTAAATGTTTCAATAAATCAAAGATTAACAGGTGTGCCAAGTTAATCTCTTCGACTTCCGGAAAGATATATAAAAATGTAATACACCAACGTTGCTAGAGATGTTAAGGCTGCAACGAAATATGTGTATGCCGCCCAACGTAATGCATCTTCGGCATAACCATGAGTGTTAGGAGAAGTTACGTTGTGCGTATTTAGCCAAACCAGAGCTCTTCGCGAAGCATTTACTTCTACAGGTAATGTAATGATACTGAACAATGTAGTGAGAGCGAATAAACAAATGCCAACTAGCAATAATTTTGGAAATACGTTTACCAGAACGATTCCAAGTAATAGAATCCATTGTACCCAATGCGAAGCGAAGCTTACAATAGGTACAAGCGTAGAACGCAATTGTAACCATCCGTATGCAGTTGCATGTTGTACGGCATGTCCGGTTTCATGAGCCGCCACTGCTGCTGCTGCCACACTATTACCATAGTAAACATCATGGCTTAGATTGATTGTTTTGTTTGCAGGATTGTAATGGTCGGATAATGTACCTTGTGTAGATACTACTTGGACATCATAAATATCATTATCATGTAACATTTTTTCAGCTACATCTTTTCCTGTCATGCCATAATTCATCGGAATTTTTGAATACTTTTTGAATTTCGATTGAAGTTGTCGACTTATCCAATAACTAATCAGCGCAAAAACGCCGAATATAACCCATATTATCATTTTTTCTGTCTGTTTTTTATGTATTTATACTATAAAGTTATGCACGAATAACGAGCCCAGGGTGGAAAAATTGTTTCAATAAAGGGCTTTATCAATCTTTATTGATTTAAATCTTTATTTATGCTAAAATTAAAAATACCTATTAATAAACAATAAAAGATAAGGTTTGAAATGAATAAAAAATAAACTAAAGTTATTCACCTCTTTCTTAAGTACTTTTCTGTAAAATACAAATTTTATTCTCTTGCGTTGTGAAAGAATATCTTTTTTTGAAAAATGCTTCTTGAAATGCCTTTTTCATAGGATTAACTATTTTGTTTATAGCGAATTACAAAATATTTCTCTATTCTATTTGTTAGGATGGTAAAATTTTGTACTTTTGCAAGCTGTAAAATGTGGATGGAGACATATTATTAAAATAAAAATCATTATATTTACAACCCAAATAAAGGAGATTACACATGACAAAAGTAAAATCTTTGGCGGACTTGAAAGCGATGAGAGAAAAGCTTCAGTCTGATCTTGATGTTCGCGAGAAAAGCAACAATCCGGAAGAAATGGTTCAAATCAAGGTGGCAATGGCAACATGCGGAATTGCATCGGGAGCCAAGCAAGTAATGGAATACATGATGGAGAAAGCTGAAAAAATGAAAATTAAAGCTGTTTTCACCCAAACCGGATGTATGGGATATTGCCATGCAGAACCTACTATTGAAGTTAAAGTTCCGGGAAGAGACCCCATTGTTTTTGGGCACGTTGACAACAAAAAGGCTGATGAAATTTTTGAAAAATACATTGTGAACAACGAAATGGTTGATGGTATTATTCCTGTTAACTATGAGGTTATTGACAAATAAACGCTAAAACGGAGGAATTTTTATGGGAAAATATAAAATGCACGTGCTAGTCTGCGGAGGTACGGGATGTAAAGCTTCTCAAAGCCATCATATAGTAGAAAATTTGAAAACTATTCTTGCTGAAAAAGGTTTACAAGATGAAGTTCAAGTGATTACAACAGGTTGTTTCGGATTTTGTGAAAAAGGACCTATTGTAAAAATGATGCCGGATAATACATTTTACACTCAGGTAACACCGGCAGATGCGCGTGTTATCGTTGAAGAGCATATTATAAAGGGTCGTAAAGTAACTAACTTATTATATACGGATCCGGAAAATAAAGAACATGTTAGTGATTCTAAGCATATGGGTTTTTATAAAAAACAAATTCGTATTGCTTTGCGTAATTGTGGATTCATTGATCCTGAAAACATTGACGAGTTTATCTCTCGTAGTGGATATGAAGCATTGGGAAAATGTTTGGTTGAAATGAAACCCGAGGATGTTATTCAAGAAATAAAACTTTCTGGATTACGTGGTCGTGGAGGCGGAGGATTCTCTACCGGTTTGAAATGGGAAATAGCCAGCAAAAATCATGCAGATCAAAAATATGTAGTTTGCAATGCTGATGAGGGAGACCCGGGTGCATTTATGGATCGTTCTATTTTGGAAGGAGACCCGCACTCTGTTTTAGAGGCTATGGCGATCAATGGATACGCTATTGGAGCTACAAAAGGATTGATTTATATTCGTGCCGAATATCCTTTGGCTATTGATCGATTAAAAATCGCTATTGATCAAGCTCGTGAATATGGACTTTTAGGGAATAATATTTTAGGTAGCGATTTCAATTTTGATATTGAATTGCGTTATGGAGCGGGAGCTTTTGTATGTGGTGAAGAAACAGCATTAATTCATTCGATGGAAGGAAAACGTGGAGAACCTACTTTTAAACCTCCATTTCCAGCTCAATCAGGTTATATGGAAAAACCAACGAATGTAAATAATGTTGAAACATATGCTAATATCCCCGTTATTATAGCAAAAGGAGCAAATTGGTTCAATAAAATAGGAACTGAAAAATCAAAAGGAACAAAAGTATTTGCTTTAGCAGGGCAAATTAATAATGTAGGTTTGATTGAGGTGCCCATGGGAATTACTCTTCGTGAAGTAATTTATGAAATTGGGGGCGGTATTAAAAATGGAAAACAATTTAAAGCTGTTCAAACAGGAGGCCCTTCGGGTGGATGTTTGACAGAAAAACATCTCGATACCCCTATCGATTATGATAATCTAATTGCCGCAGGATCGATGATGGGTTCAGGAGGTATGGTTGTTATGGACGAAACTTCTTGTATGGTTTCTATTGCTAAATTTTATTTGGATTTTACTTGCGAGGAAAGTTGTGGAAAATGTACTCCTTGTCGTGTAGGTAACAAACGGTTACATGAAATTCTTGAAAAAATCACGAAAGGAAATGGTACGATGGAAGATCTGCAAAGTTTACGGAATCTTGCAGCTGTTATTAAAGATACTGCATTGTGCGGATTAGGACAAACTTCTCCAAATCCTGTTTTGTCTACATTAGATAATTTCTGGGATGAATATGTTGAACACGTTGAAAATAAAAAATGTAAAGCAGGTGTATGTAAATCATTGATGAGCTATGAAATCGATCCAACCAAATGTGTGGGATGCACAGCTTGTGCTCGTACTTGCCCTGTCAATGCAATTAAAGGAGAAAAGAAAATGCCTCATGTTATTGAGACATCTATTTGTATCAAATGTGGTGCGTGTATCGAAAAATGTAAATTCGGTGCAATTTCTATCAAATAATATTTTGGTATAACGAAAAAACAATTTAGAAATGGTAAAATTAACAATAGATAATAAACCGGTAGAAGTTGCTGAAGGCACAACCATACTAAAAGCAGCTCGTCAAGCCGGGATAGACATTCCTACCTTGTGTTATTTTGAATTGGCAGGAATGAAATTTGAAAATAAACCCGGTGGGTGTCGGGTATGCGTAGTAGAAGTTGAAGGACGTAAAAATTTAGCTCCGGCATGTGCTACGGATGTTACAGAAGGAATGGTAGTTCATACTCACAATGCACGAGTTATTAATGCTCGTAAAACTGTTGTTGAGTTAATTCTTTCCGATCACCCGAATGATTGTTTGAGATGTTCTAAATCAGGAGATTGTGAATTGCAGAATTTGACAAAAAAACTGGGTATTCGTGAAATACCTTTCCCCGGAGAACAATCAACATATCGTAAAGATCGTACATTATCCATAGAACGCGACATGGATAAATGTGTTATGTGCCGTCGTTGTGAATCTATGTGTAGTAAAATTCAAAGTGTAGGTGCATTGTCAGCTATTCATCGAGGTTTTGAAGCTGTAGTAGCTCCTGCATTTGAAGAAGATTTGGCACAATCTTCATGTATCGATTGTGGGCAATGTGCGCAAGTTTGCCCTGTAGGCGCTTTGAATTTGGTTGACAATATTGAAGACGTGATGAAAGCGATTTCCGATCCTACAAAAACAGTTGTTGTTCAAACAGCTCCTGCAGTACGCGTTGCGTTAGGTGAAGAGTTTGGAATGGAGCCGGGATCTATCGTTACCGGAAAAATGGCAGCAGCATTACGCCGTTTAGGATTCAATCACGTATTCGATACAGATTGGAGTGCGGATCTTACCATTATGGAAGAAGGAACTGAGTTATTGGGACGTATTGGTAATGTATTAAGTGGTAAAGAAGCCAAATTGCCAATATTTACTTCTTGTTGTCCGGGTTGGGTTACTTTCTATGAAAAGAATTTTCCGGATATGCTTGAATATCCTTCAACAGCAAAGTCTCCTCAACAAATGTTTGGAGCCGTTGCAAAAAGCTATTTAGCTGAAAAATTAGGTATCAAACGCGAAGATATGGTGGTCGTTTCTATTATGCCATGTTTAGCTAAAAAGTCGGAATGTGCTCGAAATGAATTTAAAGTAAATGGAAATCCCGATGTCGATTACTCATTATCAACACGTGAACTAGCTCACATGATAAAACAATGTAATTTAGACCTGAATCAAATGCCGGAGGAAGATTTTGACTCTCCCCTTGGTGAATCGACAGGTGCTGCTGTTATATTTGGATCTTCAGGAGGAGTTATGGAAGCTGCTGTTCGTACTGCTTATGAAGTGTTTACGAAAAAAACACTTCCAAGACTTGATTTCACTGAATTGCGCGGGTTAGAAGGTATTAAAGTTGCAACAGTCGACTTTGCAGGAACTCCTATCCATGTGGCCGTATGTTTCGGATTGAATAATGCGCGTGCAATCATGGAAGAAGTACGTAATGGAAATCCTCGAGGATTTCATGCTATTGAAGTTATGGCATGTCCTGGAGGGTGTATAGGAGGAGCAGGTCAGCCATATCATCATGGAAATAGTGAAATTATCCGAAAACGTATGGATGCTATTTACCGTGAGGATGCAGGAAAACCTATTCGTAAATCTCATGAAAATCCATCTATCATCACTATCTATAAAGAATATCTTGGTGAACCTTGCGGACATAAGTCACATGAATTGCTGCATACGCACTATTTTGACAAGTCCAAAAAAATTGAAAAAGAATAAACTCTCAAAATTGAATTATCATGTCTAAGATTAAATTATCAGAAAGCAAAATAAATACTATCAAAGATATCTGTAAATCTTTTGATAATCAACCGGGTGAAGTTATTAATGTATTACACCAAGTACAAGGTGCTTTTGGATACTTGCCGGCCGAAGTACAAGAAGTAATAGCACTGGAACTTAAAATGCCTGTTGCTCAGGTTTATGGTATTGTATCGTTCTATTCTTTTTTCACTATGTTGCCCAAAGGAGAACATCCGATTTCTATATGCATGGGAACGGCTTGCTATGTTCGCGGTGCAGAAAAAGTATTGGATGAATTCAAACGTCAGTTGAATATCAATGTTGGAGAAACTACTCCTGATGGTAAATTTTCAATAAACTGTTTACGTTGTATTGGTGCTTGCGGTTTAGCTCCTGTTGCTATGGTAGGTGACAAAGTATATGGCCGTTTAACTCCAGATGAAGTAAAAGAAGTTATTGCGGAATTTAATAAATAAAAAATCATGAAAGTGATGGCGGATATAAACTGCCATCACTTTTTTTTCACATAGGTAAATAACATAATTTACAAAAAATATTTTATAACTATATTCAGAATTTCATATAAATTATAGTAGATAAAATGAAAGGAATATTACTGGAATTATGTATACAAAACATTTATATAATCTCCGGATATTTTATGCTTATTATGATACAGTTCAAATGGATGCGAAAAAAAGAATATGAATAAACACACAATCGAATAAATGCTTTTTGTTACTAAATTATAATGCAATAAAAAAGATAAATTTATCTTTT
>CAYYUE010000048.1:0-12888 GCA_964474745.1 uncultured Bacteroidaceae bacterium
TATTTTTATGGAGATGAGTTACAAAGGCAGCGTATATCATATTTTGATTGTTTTTGCCAAAATCATTGGAATTATTTTTGCAGCTCATATATTGCTACTTATTATTCAATATATAATTGCGGGAATTATTGCCAAGAAGAATCCGTTTCGTGCATTACTAACCATGCTACCGGCTTATTTCACGGCGCTTGGAACACAATCGAGCGCAGCTACCATTCCGGTAACATTAAAACAAAGTATCAAAAACGGCGTCGATGCAGAAATAGCGGATTTCGTAATACCTTTATGTGCGACAATACACCTGTCGGGTTCCACTATGAAAATTGTAATGTGTGCTATGGCTCTGATGCTTATGTTAGGAGTACCTTACGACTTCGGAATGTTTGCAGGGTTTATCTGTATGTTAGGCGTTACCATGATTGCAGCTCCGGGAGTTCCCGGAGGGGCCATTATGGCAGCACTGGCCCTTTTACAGTCTATGCTCGGTTTTGACGAAGCATCACAAGCATTAATGATCGCCTTATATATTGCTATGGATAGTTTTGGAACAGCGTGCAACGTAACCGGCGACGGAGCTATAGCCTTGGTCATGAACCGTATTGTATTAAATAAAAAATCATTGCAAAACTCCGCCAATAAAGAATAGCCAAAAGCATTCGGCAATTATTTTGTATCTTTGCACCGAGCATTAAACATTATGTACATGTGTAAGGATATATATATCAAGTTACTTAAAAAAACAATCCTCCTTTTTGGTCTGACCGTGATAGGAATATTCACATTATCCTGCAGCAAAAGTATCGACTGCAGATGTATGAATATTTCTACGCAAGAAATCCGAGAAGAACGTATCGACGGAGGTTCTTGCTCGGATTTGGAAAAAGAATATGAGGAAACCAAACTTGTAACATGCGAGGAAATTTAATATACATAGGTTGCAAATACAATGATTGAAACTAAAATAATACCCGAAAAAGCCGTATTGGTAAGTGTGTGCGATTCCAATTCCACGATGGAACGCACGGAGGAATATTTACATGAGTTAGCCTTTTTGTTGGAAACAGCAGGAGGTATTCCTGCTAAAAAATTTATCCAACGGTTGGATCGTCCCGATACCAGAACTTATGTGGGTAAAGGAAAACTGGAAGAAATAAAAGAATACATCGACGCTGAAGAAATGGATCTGGTGGTATTCGATGATGAATTATCGCCTTCACAATTACGAAATTTGGAACGCGAATTGAATCGTCGTATTTTGGATCGTACCACTCTTATTTTGGACATCTTTGCCAAACGAGCCCGGACATCGACGGCGCGTACTCAAGTGGAATTAGCGCAATACCAATATATGCTGCCTCGGCTTACTCGCATGTGGACTCACCTGGAACGGCAACGAGGTGGTATTGGAATGCGTGGACCCGGAGAAACTCAAATAGAGACAGACAGGCGTATTATTCTAGATAAAATCGCTTTATTGAAAGAAAAACTGATTTCTATTGACAAGCAAAAAATACTTCAACGAAAAAACAGAGAAAGCCTGGTACGCGTGGCGTTGGTGGGATACACGAATGTAGGGAAATCCACTTTGATGAACTTACTGAGCAAATCCGACGTATTTGCTGAAAATAAATTGTTCGCTACACTGGATACCACAGTACGGAAAGTGGTTATTGAAAATCTTCCGTTTCTTCTTACCGACACCGTGGGTTTTATTCGTAAATTACCTCATGGATTGGTAGAATCTTTTAAATCGACACTGGACGAAGTACGCGAAGCCGACCTTTTAATTCATGTGGTAGATATTTCCCACTCCGACTATGAAGAACAAATAAACGAAGTAAACAAAACATTGGAGGAAATCGGTGCTATTCATAAACCTACATTACTAGTTTTTAATAAAATAGATGCCTATACATATGTCGAAAAAGCAGCAGACGATTTAACACCTATGACAAAAGAGAATCAGTCGCTGGAAGTATTGGAAAATCATTGGATTGGAAAGAGTAGCGACCATACCCTCTTTATATCGGCAAATCAAAAAATCAACATCGAAAAACTTCGCAATTTAATGTACCAGGAAATAAAGAAAATTCACGCCATACGCTATCCGTACAACAATTTTTTATATTAAACCATGGATTATGTATGGGCTATTTTAGCCGTTATATCAGCAGTTGGAGGAATTATTGGAGCCATTATACCGGGACTTCCTGGTACACCTCTTAGTTTTGCAAGTTTGTTGTTGCTTCTACTTGTCAGTAACAGTAATTACGGGGCTGCATTTCTTGTAATAATGGGTGTTATTGCTCTTGCAATCACGCTATTGGATTATTATGTTCCCATTTACGGGACCAAAAGATTAGGAGGTACCCGTTCGGGAGTACGAGGAAGTACCATTGGCTTGATTATCGGTGTTTTTATTCTACCTCTATTGGGTATCACAATAGGGCCTCTCGGAATTTTAGGTATCGTACTTGGGCCTTTTTTGGGAGCTTATATCGGTGAACTTTATGCCGGAAACCGTACGAATGCTTTACGTTCTGCCCTCGGATCGTTTATCGGTTTTCTAGCAGGAACACTTATGAAATTACTTTATGGTATTATAGTATTGATATTCGTTATAAAAGACGGTATTACGTTCCTTTTTCTCTAAGCCGTTTTTCAGATTTTATTGTTTCATTTGAGGTACATACATCGTACAATACTAAAAAATCAAAAAACAATACGGTATATATTCCATTGTTTTGCTGTCTTAATATATAAATCGGTGAAAAAAATGTACTTTTGTAAGCAAGAAGATTCTCATGAAGAATTATTAAATTAGTAATTAGTTGAATGTTATGAATTTTTTCAAAGATCTGGGATCTTATATCTTATTACTCAAAGATGTCTTTAAAGTTCCTGAAAACAAGAAATTATATCGAAAAAAATTATTTTTCGAACTGAAAGTATTAGGAATAGATTCGTTACCCATAGTTGGAGTTATTTCCATATTTGTGGGAGCAGCTATTGTAATACAATTGGCTGCAAACTTAAAAAATCCCATTTACCCTACTTGGATTACAGGTTATATATCTCGTGAAAGTGTGATGCTGGAGTTCGCTCCCACAATGATAAACTTAGTATTGGCAGGAAAAATCGGCTCCCGGATCGCTTCGGAGCTAGGTTCAATGCGTATTAGCGAACAAATTGATGCGTTGGATGTAATGGGAATTAATTCTGCCAGTTATTTAATATTACCTAAAATCGTAGCTTGTTTGTTTTTTAGCCCTATCATTATTATTATCAGCATATTTTTAGCTCTTTGGGGGGGATGGTTTTTCGGGGTAGCTACGGGAGCATTGACTACTTATGAGTATTTAGACGGGCTACAGCTCGATTATAAGGGGACGGCTTTAGTATATGGTTTGATAAAAGGTTTCGTATACAGCTTTATCATTTCTTCTGTATCCAGTTACAGAGGATATACTGTTACAGGCGGAGCTCTGGAAGTGGGGCGTGCAAGTACGCGCGCGGTAGTAGAAAGCTGCATTATATTGATTATCTCCAACCTAATTATTACTCAAATAATGATACAATGATAAAAATAAACAACATACATAAAACTTTTGGGGATAGAGTCGTTCTTAACAACATTAATGCCGTTTTTGAAACAGGAAAAACGAATCTGATTATAGGTCGAAGCGGTTCCGGAAAAACGGTACTCATGAAATCAATGGTTGGGTTGGAAGATGTGGATTCCGGAACTATTTTATTTGACGGAAAGGATATGCTTACAATGGATAAAAATGAACTTCATCAGCTTCGTAAAAATATCGGCATGGTGTTCCAAAATGGAGCATTATTCGACTCAATGACGGTTGCAGAAAACGTTATATTTCCGTTACGCATGTTTTCGAACGATACAAAGTCGGAGATGCGTAAACGAGTAGATTTTTGCTTGGATCGAGTAAATCTTCCCAATGCTCACAGCTTTACGACTTCCGAATTAAGCGGGGGCATGCGAAAACGGGTTGCTATTGCTCGAGCTATTGTAACAAGCCCCCAATACTTATTTTGCGACGAACCTAATTCCGGCCTTGATCCGCAAACATCCATTTTAATTGATAATTTAATTAAAGAAATTACGGAAGAGTATAACATTACAACTATTATCAATACGCATGATATGAATTCGGTAATGGGTATCGGAGAACATATCATTTTTATACATGAAGGAAATCTTTGGTGGGAAGGAAATCGACGCAATATCATCCATAGTACGAATGTAGAATTAAATAATTTTTTGTTCAATAATGAAATCATAAAATTATTACAGCACTCAAATCAACAATAATATTGAATTAATAACCATAATGTTATATGATGAACAGCAAAGATGATATTGTAAAAGATTGGTTACCAAGATATACAGGAACTGCACTCGAAGATTTTGGCGAATATGTTATTCTCACCAATTTCGGTTATTATTTGAACCTTTTCTCTCAAAAATACCAAGTGGAAATCAACGGAAAAGATCGTGCAATGCCTTCTGCAACAGCAAATAATATTACACTTATTAATTTTGGAATGGGAAGCCCCAATGCTGCCACTATTATGGATCTGCTAACAGCTGTAATGCCAAAAGCGGTTTTATTCTTAGGAAAATGCGGAGGTTTAAAACATGTGTCAAATTTAGGCGATTACGTACTCCCGATAGCAGCCATAAGGGGTGAAGGCACTTCGGACGATTATCTTCCCCGAGAAATACCGGCACTACCCTCTTTCAATTTGCAAAAAACAATATCCTCTACTATTAGCGAATATGAAAAAGATTATTGGACCGGAACAGTATATTCCACAAACCGAAGAGTTTGGGAACACGATGAAATATTTAAAGAATACTTGAAAAAAACACGTTGCTTAGCTATAGATATGGAAACGGCTACATTATTTACCGTTGGTTTTGCCAATCATATCCCTTGCGGAGCTTTATTATTGGTTTCCGACCAACCCATGATTTCGGCCGGAATCAAAACAGAAAAAAGTGATAAAATAATTACCTCAACATTTGTAGACACTCATTTTTCTATAGGAATAGAATCCATCCAAAAATTAATCGATGGGAACATTACTATTAAACATTTACGATTTGAAAGTTAAATCGTAAAAATCCGATTTTTTTCATACCGCGTACCAAAACAAGAAAGAAGACTCTTGAGAATATAATTCAACGTTTAATGCAATACCAAAACCGTTCCTTTCTGAACATGTTTAGTCCCATCGGAAAAGGTACAGTAAATAATATACACATAAGATCCTTGAGCAACAATGCTTCCCTTATATGTTCCATTCCACGCGCTATCAGGGTTTGTTGTCTCAAAAACCAATACTCCCATTCGGTTATATATTTGAAACAAATAATTTTCGGATTGCATAAAAGTATATGAAGGAGAAAATAGATTATTATTACCTCCCCGAGGTGTGAATGCATTAGGAAGCCATAAATCACCTTTTCTTGTATAAATCACCCGTTGCGAAGAAGACGTATCATGAAAATTAAATTCCGAATTTTCAGCTTCAAACGCTACTACCTTATATAGAAGATTTTCGCGCAAATGAGGTATATCTATCATATCATCCGTAAATTCTCGCTCAAAAGGTTGCATAGTACCAATCTTATCCCAATAGAGGGCATGAATTTGTCTTCTATATACTTCATAACGCTCTACAGCATTCCACCCCACATAATCTGTCCGAATAATCCGATTGGTTGTATTTTCCGTTTTTAGTGCCAAATACACAGGAGATGTTATATTGGATTTTTTCTCAATAAGCCCGCACGCATCTTTCACAGCAAGATAATAGGTATATTTATTCAAACTTAAATCAACTTCCATATCCTGGTAATACATTGTTTGAAGCCCTATATAAGGAATTTTTTTGTAAAGAGTAAAACTCCCCCTATTGGTTTTCCGGTATAATAAATAATAATCTGTTTGAAACAAACTATCTACGTGAAAAACAAATTCTATACGAGAATTCCCTTCATCAATAGAAGCAGAACGAATATAAATATATTTTGCCGTGTCCGGTGTAGAGAGATTAATTCGAATCGTATTCGATTCCGATTGCTTTATTTGGGTTGTATTTACAGCTATTATTTTAGCATATACATCCGATACGTCATCGGGAACAGTAAAAACAGAACGTAAAAAATTGTTTGCGGGTACAATTTCTATTGTTCTATAGTTCGGTTCATTGTTATATCGGGCATACACAATATAATGGCTTATTGCATCAGGCATATTGATATATGCATTCCATTCCAGTTGAATTTTCTTTTCACAATTCACCGTGTTTCCGGTAATCACCATATTATGATAAAAATCGGTAAGAGCACTTGCCGTAAAACACGAATCAAAAGCATAAATCCTATAATCGTGTACAGAGGTGCTGCTGTGATTCCTCGCTGTATAATTGGTATTATACTTTCCCCACACAGTATCTAATCCCACACATGGACTTCCCTGGCAAATAAAATATCCCATAATATCAGGATCCGGGCTGGGTTCCCAGGAAAGATGTATCTTTTGAGTAGCCTCATCTATCGTTACCACATCCAGTTTACAGGGTGAAGTTGGTGCCAAATCCATAAAAAGAGAAGCTTCTTTATTTGATACGACTGTTTTTACAGTATCGTTCTTACACATTATTTTGTATAAAATAGTATCGCTACATATAGATTGCAATACGGTATCCCGATACATCAAACTCGAAGTAGACCCTATTCTTATCCAATCCGTTTTATTTTGAATCTTTCTATATATATAATAATCATTATACCTTAAACTGCCTATAAAAGGATTATTCCATATCAAAAAAGCAGTTACGGATAAATCGCTTATATTAGCAAGATTCAGATAAATGGTAGTTATAGAATCACCGGATGAAATCAAGTTCGTCGTTCGTGCGACAATACGATATTTTGTTGCTCCCAAAGTCGCATCAGTTGTCCTATCTGTATAAAAATTGGCGGTCATATCAGGAAGTGATGCCACTTGTTGATACGCTGTACCTTCAAAGCGCTCCACTACATATCTATCAAATGAAGCCTCATCTCCACTATATTGCCATTGTAACAACACGGAACCGTCCTCATTAACTTCGATTTTCGTAATTCGAAGCGTCTGCGACGATACCATTACAATACATATAATACTGAAAATAAATATAAATACTTTCTTCATTTGTTATTTTGATTGTAATAATAACGTAGTAATGAATATTTTGGTGTAATTACCTATATTTTATCACAAAAAAGAATCCGAAATCCATCTTCATTAAAAATATGGATTATAATTTAACCACAGTAAAATATTTTGTATTTCGATATTCAAAACAATCTGTATTGATAAAATGCCTATAGGTATATGATTTAAGGAAATCGTAATCGTATCCATAAAAGTTTATCTTGCAACAAAAAGAAACGATCAAAATAGTATGCTACTTTGATCGTTTCTTGCATCATTATATATACTTTTTCTTAATAAGAAATTTTATATGTTTTAAAGAGTTTATCATCATTCATGATTTCAATAGCTGCTTTATAGCCTTCATCCATATCTTTCATCGCCTCATAATAATAACGAGTACCATAGAGGTTTCGAGCTACAAGAGCTTTAATTTGATGCAGCAAAAATTCATTACTTTTTTCGATCATCTGATTGGATTTTATGTCTTCTTGCTTTGCTCTTTCGAGTACTTTTTGCAACAAATTCGGATTTTGAATCAGCAATTCCGTATAATCAGAATAGGAATCGCCCTTTATTGGAGAAACAGTATCCTTTATCTCTTTTTTCAGGGTTTCGTTTATCCACCCGATCACCCAATCCGGTTTAATATAGTTTTTCCTTACCCCTGATTTTTCAACAAATGCTAAAAAATTCTCATTTATCCCTGTTTCTTTGTAATGTTTGTTGAATTCCTCATAAGTGGGATATTTACTTAGCAATTTTTCTCTATTTGTATTGGCATATTCTAATGTAAATGTATTAATCAATCCTTTACCTCTTATTTCCAAGTAATAATCCGACAATCGCATGGTATCCATCGGTACAAAAATATCAGGCATTATACCTCCTCCGCCATATACCACACGTTTTGCATTGGTGTAGTATTTTACAGAATCGGGCAATGTTATGGAATCAGGATTGACCATTTCTTTATGATTGTAACGATTCATTAAATCTTTGTAATAAGCATCCAAACCATCATTGTATGGTTTCTGAATACAACGGCCTGAAGGTGTATAATAACGAGAAGTGGTTAGCCGCATTTGAGCTCCGTCACTAAAAGGAAATACTCGTTGCACCAATCCTTTTCCAAAAGATCTGCGTCCTACAACAAGTCCTCTATCCCAATCTTGAACAGCTCCGGAAACAATTTCACTTGCCGAAGCACTGTTTTCATCGATAAGTATGACTAGCTTTCCTTTTTCAAAACTGCCTTTAACAGTAGATTCCATACTTTGTCGAGGATGAGAAAGCCCTTCCGTATAAACAATAAGTTTATCTTTTCCCAAGAATTCATCAGCCAAATCAACAGCAATATCCAAATATCCGCCACCATTTCCCCGCAAATCAAAAATTAGATTTTTCATTCCTTTATCCTTCAATTCTTTGATTGCCACACGAAATTCATCTGCTGAAGTTCTCGAAAAACGGTCCAATCGGATATAGCCGATATGATTATCGATCATAAAATACGTATCGATGCTGTAAATAGGTATTTTGTCACGTGTTACATTAAATTCGAATAAACGTTCTATTCCTCCTCGTTTAATACCCAATTTTACTTGAGAACCTTTCTTCCCTCTCAATTTTTTAAAAACGAAATTATTGCTAATCGTATCTCCTGTTGCTTCATTTCCATCGATAGTTACAATTTTATCACCAGCCAAAAGTCCCAGCTTTTCAGAAGGACCGCCCCGGATCACTTCAACTATATTGATTGTGTCTTTCATAATTTGAAATGCGACTCCAATACCGTCAAAATTACCTACCAACGCTTCGTTACTCCTTTCTACATCTTTTTCAGGAATATAAACGGAGTGAGGGTCTAATTCCCGCAACATGGATTCCACTCCTTTTTCAACGATTTTTTCCATGTTTGGATTTTCCACATAAAAACGATTGATATATTGCATCGTTTGCATCATTTTGTTTTCAGGACGTTCTTTCTGAGCAAAACCGGAATACCCTAAAGCGATAAGAGTAAATAAAATTATTTTGTATTTCATATGATTTTTATTTTCAGTATCTGTTTATTCTCTATAGACCGATATTATTTAATACACATAGTTGACACATTGTAGTAATTACGAAATCCAGTTGATTTTATTTTATTTTTTACATACAAAATAACAACAGGTATCGAAATACATTTTCAATACCTGTTATTAAAAATCAAAAAATATTTTTTAATCTGCTAAAATACTTTTTAAGCGATCTGTTAATAAAGGTACAATTTTATGCACGTCTCCCACGATACCTAAATCGGCAACTCCAAAAATGGGTGCAAATTTGTCTTTATTGATGGCTACAATATATTCACTTTCTTCCATACCAGCTAAATGTTGAATAGCACCGGATATGCCGCAAGCGATATACAGATCGGGACGAACGGTTTTTCCTGTTTGTCCAACTTGGCAGCAATGATCTTTAATTCCTGCATCTACCATAGCACGCGAAGAAGACACTTGAGCGTGTAATACTTCTGCCAATGTTTCCAATTTTTTGAAACCTTCGGCATTACCAACTCCACGACCTCCAGATATTAATATTTTAGCATCTGCAATGTCAATCATTCCCTTGTCTTCTTTTACTTTCTGTACCAAACGAACACGCGATTTAGTAATATCGAATTGAACAGGGTAGTTTACGATCTCTCCTTTACGATTCGTATCGATAGGAGCTTTTTTCATTACTCCGGGACGAACAGTAGACATTTGAGGGCGATGATCTTTACACAAAATGGTAGCCATTAAATTTCCTCCAAAAGCAGGACGTGTCATCATCAATTCACGATTTTCTCCTATTTCCAATTTTGTACAATCAGCAGTTAATCCAGTTACAACGCGAGCAGACACACGAGGGCCTAAATCTCGACCGATAGTAGTAGCTCCTATTAAAAATATACTGGGTTTTTGTTCATTTACAATTTGAGCAATAGCTTGAGTATAAGGTTCTGTAAGATAATTTTCTACGATATCATTATCTACAACCAATACTTTATCGGCTCCTGCAGCTATCAATTCTTGAGCTTTATTGGTAATGTTTTTCCCAAGCAAAATAGCCACCACTTTTTCATTTAATGAATCAGCCAATTCGCGGGCTTTTCCCAACAATTCTAAAGCTACGCTTTGTATTACACCTTCGCGTTGCTCAACAAAAACATAAACATCTTTATATTGAGTTATATCCATTTCTTTATCAAATTAGGGAATTAAATAATAAATTTTTCTTTTAATTTGCTGATGATAATACCAACCGCTTGTTCAGGATCTACTTCGTATTGTTCTCCAACAGATTTTAAGCTTTTTGGAAAAGCTTTAAATACACTTGTAGGCGAACCGTCTTTACCCAATTTCTTTTCATCTACGTTGATATTGTCAGCACCCCAAATTTCAACTTCTTTTCCATAAGCCGATACAATACCGTTTACACTCATGTAACGAGCTTTATTTGCAGATGCCAAAACAGTCACTAAACAAGGAGCTTCTACCTCTAATATTTGATATCCTTCTTCGGTTTGTTTACGAATAGTAAACAATTTTTTTTCATCGTATTCCAAGTTTTCCAAATATGAAACCTGAGGCAAATCAAGATGCTCTGCAATTTGAGGTCCTACTTGTGCAGTGTCGCCATCAATTGCTTGACGTCCGGCGATAATCAAATCGTATTCCAGTGTACGTAAAGCTCCTGCTAAAGCATTTGAGGTAGCTAAGGTATCAGCACCTGCAAACTTTCTATCCGTAAGTAAAATAGCTCTATCTACTCCCATAGCAAAAGCTTCCCGAAGAATTTCATCAGCTTGGGGAGGGCCCATCGTTATTACAGTAACATGAGCATTATATTTATCTTTTAACTGAAGGGCCAATTCTAAACCGCCTTTATCATCAGGATTCATAATACTAGGAATTCCTTCTCTTATCAATGTACCTGTTTGCGGATTTATTTTTACCTCTGTGGTATCAGGTACTTGCTTTATACAAACTATTACTTTCATCATTCTTTGTAAATTTGGAGTTGAGAATCTCAAATTATTTCTTCAATTTTTATTCATCAACTCAATTTCATTACTCTCATTTTTTTATTATAAACAACAGAATTAAAAGTCAATTTCCTTTATAATCGTTGTTTACAAAATTATTATTTAAATAATTTTCCAGCTATTACCATCCGTTGTACTTCAGATGTACCTTCATAAATCTCTGTAATTTTAGCATCACGCATCATACGTTCTACAGGATATTCACGAGTATAACCATATCCGCCATGGAATTGTATAGCTTTGGTTGTTACTTCCATTGCAGTTTCCGCAGCAAACAGTTTTGCCATTGCAGCATCCGCAGAATATGGAATAGCTTTATCTTTCTTGAATGCAGCACTTCTAACCAACAAACGAGACGCTTGTACCTTCGTTTCCAAATCAGCCATTTGAAACTGGGTATTTTGGAATTGAGAGATACTACGTCCAAATTGTTTACGTTCCTTAGTATATTTAACAGTTTCATCCATTGCACCTTGTGCAATTCCTAAGGCTTGAGATGCAATACCGATACGACCTCCATCTAATGTTTTCATAGCTATAGCGAAACCACCACCTATCTTTCCTAGCAAATTACCTTTAGGGATTCTACAGTTTTCAAATATAAGTTCAGTGGTAGCAGAACCACGAATACCCAATTTTTTTTCTTTTTTCCCAATACTAAAGCCTGGAGTTCCTTTTTCTACAATAAATGCCGAAATACCTCTAGTTCCTAAAGATTTATCGGTCATCGCAATCACAATGTAAACACTTGCATACCCACCATTGGTGATAAAAATCTTACTTCCGTTAAGTACCCATTCTTCATTTTCCAAAACAGCTGTAGTTTGTTGCCCTGCAGCATCTGTACCAGCATTAGGCTCAGTAAGACCGAAAGCTCCGACCCATTCTCCTGATGCCAGTTTTGGTAAATATTTTTGTTTTTGTTCTTCTGTTCCATGTTCCATAATAGGAGCCGCACATAATGAAGTATGAGCAGATACAACAACGCCTGTTGTTGCACATACACGAGAAAGTTCTTCAACAGCAATACTATACATCAAATTTGTACCACCTGCTCCACCGTACTGTGTTGGAATAGGAATTCCCATTATACCTATTTTACCCATTTTTTCTACTGTTTCTTCCGGATAGCGTTCTTGCTCATCAATTTCTGCAGCTAAGGGCTTCACTTCTTTTTCTGCAAACTCTCGTATCATTTGCAAAAAAAGCGTCTCTGTTTTAGATAAGTTAAAATCCATAATTGTAATATTCTGTTTAATATTTTTCTTTTTTATCCAATCGCAATTTTTCAGATCATTGAGATCATGATGATTATACACTTTTACATCACTACATCAAGTCTGCAAATATACACATTTTTATAACACAAAGGCCTAAATAATGTATCGTGTCAAATGTTTTATCACCCCAAAATAAGTTTATTTTTTGAACTCAAAAATACATTTCTATATACTTTTCGTATTTTTTACTCACTACAAAGCATATCTTTTGATTGGTAAAAAATTTAATCCTTAAAAAATCTACATAATGGAATCTTGAAAACTAGAACAAAACACTTCTGTTGTTAACAATAGC
>CAYYUE010000049.1:0-12727 GCA_964474745.1 uncultured Bacteroidaceae bacterium
CCATTCTTTCCTTTTTTTTCTTATTTTTGTATTTTTTAAAAGTAAAATAACTACAAATCACTTAATTAAAAATGATGAGTGATTTTCGAGGTGATTTATATTTTTGAACTTATAAATACAAAAGGAGCATATTATGAAAAAAAGGAAAGAATGGATTGTTGTGATTTTTGGGTTTTTATTACTTCATATTTCGAAAGTGTATACTCAATCTTTAGACACGCTTGTTCAATGGAAATTTATTCCCCAAACAGAGAGTGTTAGCAAAAAAAATGTAACACAATGTACTGCTCGGAATAGTGAAGTGTTTTTATGGAATTCAGGAGGAATAATACATACAAGCCTACTTCAGAAGGATGTTATATATGCCAATAATTGGCAAACAGAAGCAGAAGGGAAATTTTGGCAAACATCCGGTATTAATGCAATTGGTTATGCTGATTTGCAGATATTATATAAGCAATATGGAACAGACAATGCTCCCAAAAATTGGAAATTACAATACAAAACGTTGCATATTGATTGGACAGATATAATAGATTGGAATATTGAAAATACAACAATGCCTGCTTTATATGGGCCTTTTGATTTACCATTATTATGTAATGAGATTGATACTTTCTATATTCGGTGGCATGTAAATGGAATAGAATCGATAAACGGTGGTGAAATAACAGCTGAAGGTTGTTCCTATTTAGGGGATATCTTTATTACTGGAAATTCTCTAGGAACGCAAAATAATCCTTTGAGAATTTGTACTGTTTCCGAATTTGTTGATTTTCGAGACAGTATTAATACAGGGGCTTCATCTTTGAGAGGAATCGATATTTCCGATGGAGGAAGTGGAAAATATTTTATGCTTTCTGAAAATATAGATTTAAATACGGTTTGTGGAAATAGCATTGGAAATTGGTTGTCCATAGGAACGGCATTGTATCCTTTTAAAGGGAACTTTAATGGAGATAACTATAAAATAATGGGATTGTATATTAATGATACGACAGCTGAAAAGATAGGTCTATTTGGAACTATAGAAAATGCAATTATCGCAAATGTGAATTTGCAGATAGATACATTCATAGGAAAAAATTATGTAGGAGGTATTGTTGGCTCATCGCATCATTCCAATATTCGAAATTGTTATGTAGAAGGTAGTACGAGAATAGAGGGAAATAATTTTGTTGGAGGAATTACAGGAATCGTAAAATCCTCAACATTACAAAAATGTACGAATACCCTATCTGTAAAGGGAGATAGTTGTATCGGAGGAATTGTGGGATTGGCATGCTTATTTGATTCAAATGATTCAATCATACATTGTCTAAATACAGGACGAATTATAGGACGGGGAGGAACTACGGCTGGAAGTATTGGCGGAATTGTAGGAGAAATGAAAGGCGAAAATACACCAAGAGTATCATATTATATCATGGATTCATGTTTTAATTATGGTTACATAGAGTCTAAGGTCTTTGATGTTGGAGGGATTTGTGGGAAAGGGTATTACTCTAAAATAATGCATAGCGGTAATTTCGCATTAATAGAGGTATCAGGTATTGGATTTGCTCATTCAGGGTATAATGTGGGTGGAATCTGTGGAAACGCCGAAAAACGATTGAATGTGGAATACTCTTTAAATTATGGAGATATTCAGACTCAGTATGCAAATAGTAAACGTATTGGAGGTATTTGTGGAAAGATGGGAGAGTATTCGTCTATTGAGTATTCTGCAAATAATGGAAATATACAAGCTCGTGGAAATAATGTGGGCGGATTATGTGGATTGATGGGTGCATATACTTCCATTAAGTATAGTTGTAATATAGGGAATGTCGTTTCTTTATACGCAAATAATACTACCTTAAATAATGGGGTAGGGGGTATTTGTGGGTATGTGGAGGCAAGCTCCTCCGCGTCTATTTTATATTGTTTGAATGCTGGACATATTGTTGCAAAGAATTCTATAAAAAATTATGTGGGAGGTATTTACGGTTACATCTTAGCCTCAGGAACAGTGGGTACAAGTTGTTTGAATGTAGGAACTGTAGAAGGTAATAATGCCAATCATACAGGAGGAATTTCCGGAATAGGAACGTATACCAATTGTTTTTTTGATAAACAAATGTGTTCGGTTCCTTCTCCGTTCGGGATGTGGACATCGCAACTAACGGCATATGGGGCAATTTGGGAAGAAGGAATCTCTACAGAACATTGGCGATTTCAAGAAGGAATGTATCCGCGGCCAAAAGGAATTGAAGATATAGATATTACTGTTTTAGCGGCGACTCCTATATTTTTAGATACGTTGGATTATGTTGAGGCAATATTACAACGGAAAGCTTCAAATACTTTGTATATAGGAGGTTATGATTCTGTTTTATGGTATAGTAAACAACAAAATGTTGTTTTTTTGCCCAATCAAGCGAATATTGTGGCTATAGGATATGATACGTTATGTGCAATTTACAGACAGGCAATCCAATGTATTCCTTTGTATACTTGTGTTATAGAATATTTGGATACAGTTGTTGAAGTGTGTAATTCTTTTTATTGGGAAGATTCCTTATACGTATTTACACCTGAAACCGCTCTTACTCAAATTTATACAAATAAACATGGATGTGACAGTGTTATCACTTTATTTTTAACAATATATCAATCGGATACAACGATATTATATGATTCGGTTTGTCAATCGGACGTATTATATTGTTATGATGCTTATTTTGAGGATATTGATGTGAGGGAACATGGTTCTTTTTCTATAGAACAAACCCTATCACGGACACCAATTTGCGACAGTATCGTTATTTTGCAAATCAAAGTATTTCCGAAACCAGTATTCTCCATTACAATTTCCCAAGAAACGCCGAATGTACCAAGGGAACAACAAGAAAGGGAGTTATTTAATGAGAAAGAAGATGCTTATCTTAAAGAAGATGAGTGAATTTGTTGTATGACCCGAGTCAATAATACATACTTTTAGTAGAATATTTAGATCAATGTATAAATAGGATTCTGCAACGGAGAGTACGGTTCGAATTACTGACTGATCTATAAAGTGTGGATCGTCGTCAGATAACAATTGATAGAAAGAGAATCATTCGTATCTTTTCAATATAAAATAGACGATGACTGTACTTTTCATATTTTTCTCAAGTCTTTTTTCGTATTGTTATCAGTAAAATAGCTAGAGGCTTTCATACATAATTTCATTATGCATGCATACTGTTGATTCGGTTATTTTAAAATATGAAGCAACATTTTACACTTTAGAGTTCCAGGGGAAAAATCATCTCTTTTGATACGCAAAAAAAATGTAATTTTGCAAACGAAAAGGAGATTGATTCGCATTATTTATTTATTGTAAAAAACTGATATTATGGCAGACGATAAGAAGATTATTTTTTCTATGGTAGGGGTGAGTAAAATATTTCCACCTCAAAAACAAGTACTCAAAGATATTTACCTTTCCTTTTTTTACGGTGCAAAAATTGGTATTATCGGGTTAAACGGATCTGGAAAATCCTCATTATTGAAAATTATTGCAGGTGTAGATAAAAATTATCAAGGTGAAGTCGTTTTTTCGCCGGGATATTCAGTGGGTTATTTAGAACAAGAGCCTAAATTAGATGATAATAAAACGGTTAAGGAAATTGTACAAGAGGCGGTTCAAGAAACGGTAAATTTACTGAAAGAATATGAAACCATTAATTTGAAGTTTGCCGAACCGATGAGCGATGATGAGATGGCCAAATTGATCGAACGCCAGGGAGAGGTAATGGAATTGCTCGATCAGCACGATGCTTGGAATTTGGATAATAAGTTGGAACGTGCTATGGATGCGTTGCGTTGCCCTGATGAGGATGCGTTGGTTAAAAACCTTTCGGGGGGAGAACGTCGTAGAATTGCTCTTTGCCGATTGCTGTTGCAAGAGCCCGATATTTTATTGTTGGATGAACCTACGAACCATTTGGATGCTGAATCGATTGATTGGTTGGAACAACACTTACAACAATACAAAGGTACAGTTATTGCCGTAACTCACGATCGTTATTTCTTGGATAACGTTGCGGGATGGATATTGGAATTGGATCGCGGCGAAGGCATACCTTGGCAAGGAAATTATACTTCTTGGCTTGATCAGAAAACCAAACGTATGGCGATGGAAGAAAAACAAGAAAGTAAGCGTCGTAAAACGTTGGAACGAGAATTGGAATGGGTTAGAATGGCCCCTAAAGCTCGTCATGCTAAAGGAAAAGCCCGTTTAGCGGCTTACGAACGTATGATAAGCGAAGACATGAAAGAAAAGGAAGCCAATTTGGAAATCTTTATTCCCAACGGCCCTCGTTTGGGGAACAAAGTTTTGGAAGTACAAGGTGTTTCGAAAGCTTTCGGCGATAAATTACTATATGAAAACCTGACGTTTAATTTGCCTCCTGCAGGCATTGTGGGCATAATAGGCCCTAATGGTTGCGGAAAAACAACCTTATTCCGTTTGATAATGGGGTTGGACATCCCGGATACAGGAACATTTGATGTGGGCGAAACTGTAAAGATTGGTTATGTGGACCAACAACATGTGAATATCGATCCCGAGAAAAATGTTTGGGAAGTAGTATCTGAAGGTAATGAGCAAATACAAATAGGAGGTAGGTTGCTAAACTCGCGTGCGTATTTGTCGAAATTTAATTTTACAGGAACCGATCAAAACAAGAAAGCGGGTATTTTGTCAGGGGGAGAACGGAACCGATTGCATTTGGCATTAACTTTGAAAAGTGAAGCCAATGTATTGCTATTAGACGAACCGACGAACGATATCGACGTGAATACGTTACGAGCGCTAGAAGAGGGATTGGAAAATTTTGCAGGATGTGCCGTTGTTATTTCTCACGATCGTTGGTTTTTAGATCGTATATGTACCCATATATTAGCATTTGAAGGCGATTCCCAAGTATACTTTTTTGAAGGGTCGTACTCGGAATACGAAGAAAACCGTAAAAAACGATTGGGCGATGATGTTCCTCACCGTATGCGATATAAGAAATTGGTTTAATTTTATTCGATTTTATAGTAAAAAGAAAGGAAACCGAGCTCGGTTTCCTTTCTTTTTTTTGTTATCGAATCATTTTTTGCACCGGCTGAATAAAGCCGCTTCGAATCAAAAAAGCATCATTATTTGGATCGCGTCCCATAAAATTACGGAACAAAACGGCAGGATGTTGAGTTCCGCCTTTTGAAAGAATCTCATTGCGGAAGCTTGCCGCAGTTTCTTTATCGAAAATACCATTAGATTTAAATGATCCGAAAGCATCGGCATCTAATACTTCAGCCCATTTATAACCATAATATCCTACTGCATATCCTCCGGCAAAAATATGAGAAAATGAAGTACTGGTGGTGGTTCCCTCTACTTCTGGCAATAATTCGGTGGGAGCCATGGCACGGCGTTCCAGTATTTCTGCAGACTCTATCATAGGTGTATCCGAAGCATGGTAGCCCATATCGGTTAGTCCCAAACTTAATTGACGAACACATGCATATCCCGAGTTGAAATTTTTACTTTTTTTCAACTTTTCAATATACTCTACAGGTATTGGTTGTTTCGTTTGGTAATGGACGGCAAAAAGATTCAGAAATTCAGGTTCTACAGCCCAATTTTCCATTATTTGCGAAGGCAGTTCTACAAAATCCCGATACGTAGCTGTTCCCGAAAGGCTTTCGTATGTTACGTCCGACAACATGCCATGTATGGCGTGGCCTGTTTCGTGTAAAAATGTTTCTACTTCGTCGAAAGAAAGTAAAGAAGGAGTATCTCCTATAGGTTTCGAGAAGTTACATACGATTTGTATTAAGGGGCGAATGTCGTTTCCGTTCTCTTTCCATTGTCCGCGGAACGATGTTTTCCATGCACCTCCTCGTTTCGATTCGCGAGGATACATGTCTAAATACAAAACACCCATAAAGCGCTTTCCATCAAATACTTCATATGCTTTTACATCGGGATGATATACTTGAATAGCTTTGTTTTCAGTGAACGTAAGTCCATAAAGTTTTCCATATAAAGCAAAAATACCGTCGCGTACTTTATCTAATTGGAAATAAGGACGAAGCATTTCTCCATTGAACGCATATTCCGCTTCTTTCAATTTTTCGGAGTAATAAGAATAGTCCCAACGTTGTAATTCGAAATCCGCACCTTGGTTTTTTGCGAAATCCGCCACTTTTTTCACATCTTCTTTGGCTATAGGCATAGCTTGCTCCAATAATTGATTTAAAAAGTTTTCTACAGTTTGAGCGGATTCTGCCATACGTTCACTCAATACATAGTCAGCGTAGGTTTTGTATCCTAATATATTCGCTTGTTCAAGACGTAGGTTTACAACTTTTTGGATGATTTCGTTATTGTCGTTCTCGTTTTTACGATTTCCTTTCGTATTATATGCTGTCCACAATTGACGACGCAATTCTCGATTATCTGCATATTGTATAAATGGGCCAAAACTTGGGTAATCCAATGTGAAAACCCATCCTTCTACATTTCGTTTTTGTGCTTCTTCTTTTGCCGCTTTTATTACGTTTTCAGGCAATCCGCTCAACTCGCTTTCTTTAGTAATTTGTAAATAATAATTGTTATTATCAGCCAATACGTTTTGCTTAAACTGTTGTGAAAGTTTCGACAACTCTTCTGCATTGGCTTTATATTGTTTTTTTGCTTTTTTATCTAATGTAGCACCTGTACGTAGAAAGGCACGATAGGTTTTTTCCAACAACATTTGCTGTTCCGGTGCTAAAGAAACTTTTTCCTTATTGTCGTAAACTGTTTTTACCTTGCCAAATAGTTTTTCATTCATATAAATATTGTTTGAAAAACTAGTTAATTCAGGAGAAAGATCCAATACGATCTTTTGTAATTCTTTGTCGGTATTACTTTCGTTCATATTAAAGAGTACCGAAGTAATTTTGTCTAATAATGACGATGATTTTTCCAAAGCTACAATTGTATTTTCGAAAGAAGGAGCAGTTTTGGAATCGATAATGGCGTCGATATTTTTTTTAGCCTGATTCATGGCTTCTTTTACAGCCGGACGATAATGTTCCGATTTTATTTCGGAAAATGGGGGCGTTTGATACGGAGTATTCCATTCTTTTAATAACGGATTATCCTGCCCTTTTGTACAGAGAGGTGCGGTTGCTATTGCAGTCATAAGCAATATTGTTTTTACTATTGTGTTCATGTTTGTAAATTGTGTAATTATCAATTTTTATACCTATAAACAGGTTGTTATTATTAAAATCTTTTTATATTGTAGTTCTCTATGAACTTATATTTCACGAGTTATTGTATAAAAAATACTTATGGCGCTTTTTAGAGTTTATTTTTTCGAAAACGACATCTCACATTGAGATGTCTCATTTGTCTTAGAGATGAAATAATGGAGCGTACTGCAGATTTTAAGTAAACTAAGTATTTTCAATTCTCTTACGGTTAAAAACGAACAAAAGAGGATATCTTTTTCAAATACCCTCTTTTGGATGTATATAGAAGTATTATTTGCCATGTTTGATAGCGGCTTGAGCGGCAGCCAAGCGAGCTACAGGCACACGAAACGGTGAGCAAGAAACATAGTTCATACCCGTTTTGTAGAAAAATTCTACAGATGCGGGATCACCGCCATGTTCTCCACAAACACCGCATTTTAAGGTGCTATGAGTGCTGCGACCGCGTTCCACGCCCATTTTAACCAATTGACCAACTCCTTCTTGATCCAAGGTATTGAACGGATCGGCAGGAATAATTTTTTCTTCGACATATGCATGAACGATTGCGTTTACGTCGTCGCGAGAAAAACCGAATGTCATTTGGGTTAAATCGTTTGTTCCAAACGAGAAAAATTGTGCAACTTCAGCAATTTCATTAGCGACCAATGCAGCACGAGGAATCTCAATCATTGTACCATATAAATAATCGATTTTTAAACCGAATTTGGTTTCAACTTCAGCTTGTACACGATCTGCAATGGCCTTTTGGTTTTTCAATTCTTTTACATTTACCGTCAATGGAATCATAATTTCCAATTTCGGATGCATGCCTTCTTTCATCAATTCTGCAGTAGCTTCGAACAATGCACGGAATTGGGTTTCGGTAATTTCAGGATAAATAATTCCCAAACGGACACCGCGTAATCCCATCATAGGATTTACTTCATGAAGCGCTTCGATTCGTCTTTGCAAATCATCAAATTGCATACCGCGCTCTTTTGCCAATTCACGTTGTTTATCTTCTGTTTGAGGTACAAATTCGTGTAATGGAGGATCCATCAAACGAAACGTTAATGGTTTTCCATCCATAACTTTCAATGTACCTTTAGCCGCTTTACGAATGTATGGTTCCAGTTCATTAAGAGCACTAACTCGTTCTTCTGTGGAATTGGCTAAAATCATGTTACGTAATTTTGCTAAAGGTTCTTCGCTGTTTAATCCGTAGAACATATGTTCGATACGGAACAATCCGATACCTTCGGCTCCGAAATTAATTGCGTTGGCAGCGTCTTCCGGAGTATCGGCATTGGTACGGACGCCCATGGTGCGGAACTCGTCAACGATAGCCATAAATTTTTGGAAATTCGGGTTTTCGGTGGCATCAATCATCTTTATTTCTTCATCGTAAACCCAACCTTTGGTTCCATTTAAGCTGATAAGATCTCCTTCTTTATATGTCTTTTCACCTATTTTCACTTCCCCTTTTTCTAAGTGGATATGAACAGCTTCGCAACCTACGATACAACATTTACCCCAACCGCGGGCTACTAATGCAGCATGAGAAGTCATACCACCCCGGGCGGTTAAAATACCTTCTGCGGCACGCATTCCTTCAACGTCTTCAGGATTGGTTTCTTCACGAACTAAGATATTGATAATACCTTCTTTTTGGTATTCCATAGCTTTTTCGCTAGTAAGAGCTATTTTTCCTACTGCACCGCCAGGACCTGCCGGAAGCCCCTTTGCAATTACAGGATGTTTTTTCTCATCGGAAACATCTAAAATAGGATGCAGCAGTTCATCCAACTGAGCAGGAGTGAGGCGCATCACCACTTCTTTTCTGTCAATCAATTTTTCGTTCAACATTTCTAAAGCCATTGTCAATGCTGCTACTCCGGTACGTTTTCCTACACGACATTGCAACATGTATAATTTACCTTCTTGAATGGTAAATTCAATGTCCAACATATCGCGGTAATTTTTTTCTAAAATAGCACGAATGCCGCAAAGTTCTTCATACGTTTTGGGCATAAGTTCTTGCATGGAATGCAAGTGTTTGTTTTGTTCGTTCTTCGTATCATTGTTCAACGGGTTTGGAGTACGAATACCCGCAACCACGTCTTCTCCTTGAGCATTAATTAACCATTCGCCGTAGAATTGGTTTTCGCCGGTTGCAGGGTTACGGGTAAACGCAACACCGGTAGCCGAATTGTCACCCATATTGCCAAATACCATTGCTTGTACGTTTACAGCGGTTCCCCATTCATCAGGAATACCTTCGATACGACGATAGGCGATCGCTTTTTTTCCGTTCCAGCTCTTGAAAACAGCTTTGACACCACCTTCCAATTGTGCTTTGGCATCATCAGGAAAATCAACGCCAAGCACTTCTTTTACTCGTGTTTTGAAAGCATTGGAAAGTTCAAGCAATTCTTCTGCGGTAATCTCCGTGTCCGATTTGTAGCCTTTTTTTGCTTTGAATCGGTCAAGCATATCATCTAATTGTTTCCGAATACCTTTCCCGTCAGCAGGTTCAATGCCTTCTGATTTTTCCATAACCACATCGGCATACATCATAATCAAGCGACGATACGAATCGTATACGAAACGGGGGTTATTTGTTTTTTTAATTAATCCCGGAATAGTTTTGGAACTTAATCCAATATTCAAAACAGTATCCATCATACCGGGCATAGAACTGCGAGCTCCTGAACGACAAGAAATTAATAATGGGTTTTCAGTATCGTCATATTTCAAACCCATAACAGTTTCCATATTTTTCATGCCAGCCCATACTTCATCCATCAAAGATGCAGGGAGTTGGCAATTATTGGCATAGTAATCAGTACAACATTCTGTTGTAATAGTTAATCCGGCAGGAACGGGTAGGCCTAAATGGCACATTTCGGCAAGGTTGGCACCTTTCCCTCCCAATAAATTTTTCATGTCGGCTTTTCCTTCGGCAGTTTTACCTCCAAAGGTATAAACATACTTTGTCATTTTCTAATTTGGTATTAATTATGTAATTATATATTGACTTTTGAGCTCAAAAAAACAATGCAAAAATACAAAAAAAAATGCAAATTGTAGTACTTTTTATTACTCAATTCACATTACAATTTTGTGCCTTCATATAGCAACGCAATTCCTCCTGTGAATTTTTGATATTTAACAATAGAGAATCCTATTTTGTATAACATGGAGGTAAAATCTCTTCGATAAATAAAGTCACTAATTGAATTGGGAAGGTATGTATAAGCTTCCGTATTTCTGGAAATAAGTCCTCCTATAAATGGAATCCATATTCTGGAATAGATCTTATATGGTATTTTCAACATTTGAGAAGATGGTGTTTTTGCAAATTCCAATATGTATATCTTCCCTCCGGGTTTTGTGCAACGATATATTTCAGATAACGCGAGGTTCAAATTTTCAAAATTTCGAACTCCAAAAGCCACGGTGCAAAAATGAAATGTATTGTCTTCGAAAGGTAGCTGTTCTACATTCGCTTGACGAAATAAAATTTTATCATCAACATGCTCTTTGTATGCTTTTTTGCGAGCAATATCGAGCATGTTTTGGGATATATCAACAGCTTTTATCGTTCCTCTATTACAGTGCTTAGCCATCATAATAGCAAGATCTCCTGTTCCTGTAGCTATATCAAGGATCGAAATGGTGTGATTTTCAGGTAAACGACGGACTAATTTTTTTCTCCATTTTTTATCAATATTCAACGAAAGTATATGATTGACTTTATCATACGAAGGTGCAATTTTATTGAACATTTCTTCAATAAGGAAAGCTTCTTTGTTCACTTTTTTTTTCATGATTATAGATTTCCGGATTTAAGCTCGTCATAAAATTTGTTTACTTCAATAGGGACGACTCCAATGCTTTCGCAAACAATTCCACCTGCCAAATTAGAATAACGTATAATATTTTCTAATTTCATGTTCAAAGACAAGCACAATGTTGCTACACTTATTACAGTATCTCCTGCACCTGATACATCGGATATTTTACGGAGGTGAGCTGGAATAAGTATGGTATGAGGGATTTCTGAATCTCGAAAATCACACATAAATCCACCTTTTTCAGAAAGAGTAATAAAAACAATACTAATATTTTGATTTTTATGTAATTGGATCGCAGCTTTTGTCAAATTTTCTATTGTAATTTCTTTTATGTTGATATTCAATCCTTCATTTAGTTCCTTAAGGTTTGGTTTAAAAAGAGTTACATTTTTAAAATCTGAAAAGTTACGTTTTTTTGGGTCTACAGAAGTCGGGATATTTTTCGTTTGAGCGATTGCTACGATTTCTTGAATGATTCGAGGCGTAATATTGCCTTTGTCATAATCTTGAAAAATGATGGCGTCAATAGGATATAGATTTAGTATCTCGGTAACTTTTGCAATTAATAGATTTTCATCAATGGAAGAGAGGGCTTCTGTTGTTTCTTCATCAACTCGAAGCAATTGAACATTATTTCCAATAATACGAAATTTTACAGTAGTAATGCGTTCATCTGAAGTAATGATACCTTGTGTATCCATGTGTTGGGATTCCATTATCTCTACAAATTTCCTGGACATTTCGTCGTTCCCTAACACACTGCACATAATAGGCTTAGCACCTAATGCCTGAATGTTAAGTGCTACATTTGCAGCCCCTCCTAATCTGTTTTCCCGGTGATTTACTGCAACAATGGGGACGGGAGCTTCAGGAGATATTCTATTGACGTCTCCCCATACGTAAGCATCTATCATGACATCCCCGACAATCAAAACGGTTTGTTTGTGTACCTGAGATGTAAAGGTATTAAATTCACTCATAATTATTTTGTTATTTCACCTCTTAACGAACAAGTTAATAAATCCGGAATTGCATTTTTATCGGAACAGTTTGCGAGTAAAAACATCAGCTTAGTAACGGCTGCTTCGATAGTAATATCATAACCGCTTATAACTCCAATTCTTCCTAAGTCAGAACTGGTAGCGTATTGCCCTATTTTCACAGAACCTGATTTACATTGTGTAACGTCATACACAATGATATTTTTTTGTATTGCTTTTTCCAATTCTTTCAAAAACCAATCTTCGGTAGGTGCATTTCCTGACCCGTAGGTAGATATAATAACTGCTTCCAGGCTGTTTATAGACAAAATTGCTTGAATAACTGGTTGTGTAATTCCAGGGAACAAATGTAAAATAGCTATATTCTCATTGAATGATTTGTATACTCTGAATGCTCCATTCGGAATGGGCAGAATAAGATCTTTTTTGTAGCAAATATCAATTCCGGCGACAGCTAATGAAGGATAGTTGAACGAAGAAAAAGCATTGAAATTTTGTGCACTTACTTTTGTACTTCTATTTCCTCTATATAGTTTATTTTCGAAAAAGATACAAACTTCCGGAATTAGCATTTTTTGTGTAGAGGCAATTTCTAATGCACAAATAATG
>CAYYUE010000050.1:0-12584 GCA_964474745.1 uncultured Bacteroidaceae bacterium
ATTGTTTGCATTATTGCTATTTCTGGGGATGCATTATTCATTGGCCATATTATTGAGTACTGTCCTCGGTGTCGTTTTTAATTTTAAAACGTACGGAATATTGGTATTTAAAAATAGTAGTAATAGATTGATATTTAGATTTGTAATTGTATACTGTGTCGTTTATCTATGTAATATAGGCGGCATTGGATTGCTGGAATATCTGGGTATTAATAATTACATCTCGGGAGCCGTTATGCTGATTCCGATAGGATTATTGGGATTTATATTAAATAAGATCTTTGTATATGTAAAAAAATAGAAATAGGATGAAAAAAAAGATTACGAAAAAACAGGTTGTTGATATAAAAACAGAGGATTTACAAGCAAAAGCAGAAAGATCTTCTCTAGAGAAAGGGCCTAAGAGTATGAGTTCGAAAAAGAATGATACGATTTGGAAGTGGGTGTTTCTGGTATTGTCTGCCGTTGGGTTGATAAGCATGCTTTTCTTAAGTACCAAAGCAGGTATGTCCGGCGATGAGGAAATACACAACGAACATGCACAAAACGTATATAATTATTATACCACTTTTGGTTCCGATAGTACGGCTGCCGTGGTTACCGAAAAATATAATTTACCATATTATGGACAATCCGTGGATAACTTGGCCTATTTTGTTACCAAAATATTTTCTATGGACGATGTTTATGGCACACGCCATAGTATCAATAGTATTTTTGGGTGGTTAGCCATGTTTTTTGCCGCTCTCATAGCCTATCGTTTAGCAGGTTGGAGAGCAGCCGTAATTACGTTTACACTTTTGTTTTTATCGCCTCGTTTTCTGGGGCATTCATTTAATAATTTGAAAGATTTGCCGCTAGCTACCGGAATGGCGTTCGGTATTTATTGTTTGGTACGCTTTCTACAGGAATTTCCTAAAATAAAAATTAAAACAGCGATATTATTTATCATTTCCATTGGATTTGCAATCAGTGTGCGTTTTGCCGGATTGCTGCTGGTGGCTTATTTTGGTATGTTTGGTGCCATATATTGGTTTATTAGAAATCGAAAAACAGGGCTATTTAAAGGAAACGGAAGTAAGGAATTGAAACGTATGTTGTTATGGGGAGTAGGAATCTCCGCAGGGGGTGTTATATTGGCCATCCTATTGTGGCCATTCTTATTGAAATCTCCGGTGAACAACTTTATTGACACAATGGATAATATGACAAAGTTTGCTATAGCCATTCGTCAAGTATTTGAAGGAGAAATGCAATGGTCGGATGCTTTACCATGGTATTATACTCCGAAATTTATTTTGATGACAATTCCAATTGCCGTAATTTTGGGCCTTGTTTTATACGCTGTATTACTTTGGAAAAATAAAAAGGATTATTTTTGGTCTTTTCTTATCTTTTTTACATTCTTTTTCCCCATTTTTTGGATTATATATCAAAAATCGAACGTATATGGAGGATGGCGGCATGCCATGTTTACATACCCAACCATGGTTGTATTTGCCGGATTAGGATTTAATGCCCTGATAGAATTGGTAAAGAATAAATATGCCCAATGGGCACTTACGGCATTGCCCTTTGTGTTGTTGCTGATGCCTCTATCGCATATCATTCGGAATCACCCGTATGAATATGTGTATTTTAATGAATTTGAGGGTGGTGCAAAAAAAGCTTTTGGCAATTACGAAATGGATTATTATTACCATTCCACCCGTGAAGCCTCTGAATGGATAATTGCCAATGCCCAAAAGTCCGGACTGGAGACAGGGAATAAAATCCGTGTAGCAACATGGCATACTGCTTCGGTAAGGAATTTCTTTAGAAACGATACTTCTGATTTTCAAGTTACTTTTGCCCGATGGTATCAGAAAGGCAATTCCGATTGGGATTATGGTGTGTTTACGGTTACCGGTATCTCTCCCGAATACTTGAAAAGTGCTGCTTTCCCGCCTAAAAATACCGTGTATACCGTAGATGTAGACGGAGTGCCTATTGCAGTGGTATTGAAGCGTACCGATAAAACGGATTATTATGCATACAAGATGAAAGAGGCTGGAAAATTGGATTCTGCGTTGATGATGTATCATAAAGTAATAACTGAAAATCCATATAATGAAACGGCATTGTTGAATATGGGAGAAATGTATTTGCAGAAGGGAAAACCCGATAGTGCTATATGGATATTGAATAAATATTTGGAAATTGATGCGTACGATGACAATGCAAATTATTTCCTAGCATATGCTTATATGATGAAAAATGATCCGCAGAAAGCTTTTGAAATAGCAGAATCTATTATCCAACATAATTACAAATACTCGGGAGCCTATATATTGCAACGAGATATTTATTTACGGCAAAATAACATTATGGGAGCCGAACAAGTCATGGTAAAAATGATAGATATAGACCTGGTAGACAATAATTTTGTGCAACAATGGATCGCCATAAAAAGAGCACAAGGATTAGATGAGCGAATGGCATATGTTACCTTGTACAAAGCATTGGTAGCAAGTTTTGAGAAGCGGGGAAAAAAGAAAGAGGCTGAAATGTATCAAGAATATTTAGATAAAATGTAGAATCTATAAAAGATGAAGAGCAGGTTTTGGAGATTTATATTAAAAGTTTTTGGATGGAAGTTCATTGGTGATACCCGCCCTGAGATGTATAGGTCTGTAATTATAGAAGCACCGCATACGAGCGTTTGGGATTTTGTTATTGGTCGTATAGGAATCTGGATTTTAGGATTGAATGGTCGATTTTTGATAAAAAAAGAAATCTTCAAACTTCCATTTTTAGGATGGATCATAAAAAGAATGGGAGGAATTCCTGTTGATAGAGGAAATAGAGGAAACAATATTGTAGGCCAGGTTGCCGATTATTTTCAGAAATATCCAAATTTTACCATCATAATAACTCCGGAGGGAACTCGAAAATACACACGGCATTGGAAAAGAGGATTTTATGAAATTGCTGTGCGAGCAAATGTACCGATTATACTTTGTTATATTAATTATGGGAATAAAACTTGTGGAGTAGGAGCTACATTTTATCCGACAGGTACTTATGAAAAAGATATTTTGGAAATACAAAATAGCTACAAACATGTAGAAGCTCGATATCCCGAAAATTTTAATATGAGTGAAATGTATTGGAATAAAAATGAAGCTGTATGTGATAAATAATATAGCCGATTTTGAAAGATTTAGAGTTGTTGATTGTTGTATATGAATCATTATTGAATTTAGAAATTATAAAAGAATAATACATGTATAGAACGAACACTTGTGGTGAATTGAATATGAGTCACGTAGGAAGAGAAGTTGTCCTTTGCGGTTGGGTACAACGCTCACGTGATTTGGGAGGTATGACCTTTATTGATCTCCGAGATCGATACGGAATTACACAGTTGGCTTTTAATATGGAAACCCATGCAGAGCTTTGTGAAAAAGCACGCAAGTTGGGAAGAGAATATGTGTTGCAAATAACAGGTAAAGTTGCCGAACGTAGTAGCAAAAATACAAAAATTCCTACTGGGGATATTGAAGTTGTGGTAGAAAAATTGACTATATTGAATGCCGCTCAAACGCCCCCTTTTACTATTGAAGAAGTGAGTGACGGAGGCGATGATTTACGGATGCGGTATCGGTATCTCGATTTACGTCGGACTCCCGTACGTAAAAATCTGGAATTACGCCATAGAATGGCTATTTTGACTCGTAATTATATGAACGAATTGAATTTTATGGAAATAGAAACGCCATTTTTGATTCGATCAACCCCCGAAGGAGCTCGTGATTTTGTAGTACCTTCACGCATGAATCCCGGTGAATTTTATGCATTGCCGCAATCTCCCCAGCAATACAAACAATTGTTGATGGTTTCCGGATTTGATCGCTATTTCCAAATTGTTCGTTGTTTTCGAGATGAGGATTTACGTGCCGATCGTCAACCCGAATTTACACAAATTGACTGTGAGATGTCTTTTGTGGAACAGGAGGATGTGTTGCAAACATTCGAGGGATTGATGAAATATTTATTTAAAGAAATTAAAGGCTTGGAATTCGGCGATTTTCCACGAATGACATGGAGTGATGCCATAACGTATTATGGTTGCGATAAACCTGATATTCGTTTTGGAATGCAATTCGTGGAATTGGACAAGATTGCCAAAGGTAAAGGATTTTCATTATTTGATACGTCTGATTTGATAGTTGGTATTAATGCGCAAGGCTGCTCTGAATATACTCGGAAGCAATTGGATGAACTGACTGATTTTGTAAAACGACCTCAAGTAGGAGCCGGAGGCATGGTATATATCAAATACAACACAGACGGCACATTCAAATCATCGATAGATAAATTTTATACTCAAGACGATTTGAAAGTTATTGCGGATACTTTTGATGCCAAACCGGGTGATCTGATGTTGATTCTTTGCGGCAATACCGATAAAACACGTAAGGCATTGTGTGAGCTCCGTTTGGAAATGGGAACCCGTTTAGGATTGCGCGACAGTAATGTATTTGCGCCTTTATGGGTAATTGATTTTCCCTTATTGGAATGGGATGAAGAAACACAACGCTTCTATGCGATGCACCATCCGTTTACTTCACCCAAACCCGAAGATATTGCACTCCTTAACAATTCTGCGGAATATGGAAAAATACGTGCGAATGCTTATGATATGGTTATTAATGGAGTGGAAGTAGGAGGAGGGTCTATTCGTATTCATGATAGAGCCCTGCAAAACAAAATGTTTCAGATGTTAGGTTTTAGCGACGAAGAAGCACAAAATCAATTTGGATTCTTGATGAATGCCTTTGAATACGGAGCTCCACCTCATGGCGGACTCGCATTTGGTTTCGATCGTATGTGTGCGGTATTCTCAGGAGTGGATAGCATTCGCGATTTTATTGCTTTCCCGAAAAATAATTCGGGTCGTGATGTAATGAGCGGATCGCCTGCACCAATAGCTCAAGACCAGCTGAAAGAATTATATATAGACTTGGTACCGGCAGAAAGATAAAACTGAAATAGTCAAAAGAAGAAGCGTTTCAAGAAAATTATTTTCTTGAAACGCTTCTTCTTTTATTCTAGAAATATGAATTTAAAAATTACATAAGTTCATCCAGTTCCAACCATCGAAGTTCTTTTTCGTCGATAAGAGTAATAATTTCTCCTACTCGGTTTGCCCATTTTGTTAACTGTTCATGATCCGTAGTGTCCCCATTATTGAGTTTGAGTTCCAGCTCTTTTTTTTCTTCTTCCAATTGTTTCAATTCTTTTGTAAGAGCTTCGTGCTCCTGTTTTTCCTTATAAGTAGGCTTGTTCGTGGATTTGTTCCGTTCATATTTTGGTTTTTCGGCTTTCTTTTGCTGTGTTTCGTTTTTTTGTTTTGCTGTTTTCGCTTTAATATAGTCGGAATAATTGCTGTGATAATCGTGAATTTTTCCATTGCCTTCAAAAACAAAGAGATGATCCACCAGATGATCCATGAAACTACGGTCGTGCGAAACAATAATAAGACATCCTTTAAAATTTGCTAAAAAGGCTTCCAAGATTTCCAGCGTATAGATATCTAAATCGTTGGTAGGTTCATCTAAGATAAGAAAATTCGGATTGGAAATTAATATTTTCAATAAATACAAACGTCTCCGTTCACCTCCGCTTAGATTTCCGTAATAATTGTATTGAACGGTGTCATCGAATCCGAAATAACGTAAAAATTGACTTGCTGAAAGTTCTTTTCCATTGTCCAATTGAATGACTTCTGCCACTTCTTTAATAATTTCAATTACCCGCCGATCGTCACGTTCTTGAAGTCCATTTTGCGTATAAAAGCCAAACCGGACGGTTTGTCCCGTAGTTATTTTACCCTGGTCAGGACGTATTGTCTCTGTAATTAAATTTAAAAAGGTGGATTTTCCTACACCGTTTGGTCCTACAATTCCTATTTTCTCATTTCGTTTGAAGGTATAACTAAAATCATTAACCAGTACTTTCTCCCCAAAACGTTTGGTAACATTATACATTTCCAGTATTTTGGTTCCGATTCGTTCTGTTTTTACCGAAAGTTCAGGTTTCCGATCATCAATACGTTGCAATGCTTTTTCTTTCAGTTCATAAAACGCATCAATACGTGCACGCGCTTTAGTCCCTCTTGCACTGGGCATTCTTCGCATCCAATCCAATTCGGTACGATATAAATTTTTAGCTTTTTCTATTTCTTGCCGCTCTACAAATTGCCGTTCGGATTTTTTTTCTATATAGTAATCATAAGTACCTTTATAGTGATACAAATTTCCGTTTTCAATTTCCAGAATATCTTGACATACGCTATCTAAGAAATACCGGTCGTGAGTAACCATAAGGATGCTTAAATTTTGCTTTGATAGAAAATTTTCCAACCATTCTATCATTTCCACATCCAAATGATTGGTAGGTTCGTCGAGGATAAGAAAATTAGTATCGTCGATAAGTACCTTCGAGAGCGCTACCTTTTTGCGCTCCCCACCCGAAAGCATAGAAATAAGCTTATCCAAATCTTGTATGTTGAGTCTACTCAGAACTTCTTTAATTCGGTTTTCATAATCCCACGCATTTTGCATGTCCATTTGGTTAATGTACTCTTGTAGTTGTTTTTCATGGATATCCGAATGTTCTTTTTGAATGTTCAGTAACGCTGTTTCGTATTGATTTATCAATTGTACGAATTTGTTTTCCGAAGCAAATATAAATTCTCTAATAGATATATTTTCATCCATTATGGGATTTTGCGGCAGATATGCCATTCGAATATCGTTTCGGAAGGTTATTTTTCCCGAATCGGGAAGTACACTTCCGGTAAGAATATTCAATAGGGATGTTTTCCCAGTTCCGTTTCGAGCAATTAACGCAGTTTTTTGTCCTGTGTTGATTCCAAATGAGATATTTTCGAAAAGTATTTTTTCACCGTAGTATTTTGATAGGTTTTCAACCGTTAATAGAGCCTCTGCCATATATAAGTAGTTATTTAGAAGATAACCAAATACGAGGGTTTTGGCTTTCTACTTGGTTAGATTTCCCTTCCCAGATTTGGAAATTGATTTCGGATCGGTTTTCGGTATTGGTATGAATAACGCCGATTTTTTGTTTTGTGGAAACTTGCGAACCTTCTTTTACAGAAACAGATTCGAGATTGGTATACACACTTATAAAATCGCCGTGTTTGATAAATACCATTTTATATCCGTTTGGACCTGTTGCAATACGAGTTACCGTTCCTTCGAAAATGGAGCGTACCAAACTTCCTTGGTCGGTGAGCAATTCAATACCGTTATTCATGTTTTCACCACCCGATTGATGCCTGTAGCGTCCATATTCACGTATTACGCTGGCCTTTTCTACAGGCCATGGCAATCGACCTTTGTTCGCAATGAAATCGTTCGAAAGAGCCACCTCTTCAGGCGTAACCGATAAGGTCTTTGAATTCGATTTGGCGTTTGTTTTGGCTTTACGTGCCTTGGCTAACTCCTCGTTAATGATCTTTTGAATTTGAGACTGTAATTGTTTGGCTTGCTTTTCTTTTTGCTTCAGTTTTTGAGATAGGTCTTTTTCTTGTTTTTGGTATTTCGACAAATTTTTCTGTTGTAATACCTTTTCAGAACTCAATTGTTTTTTGTTTTGCTCTTCTTGAGAAAGTAGATTTTGTTTTTTACTTTTTTGTACGATCAAATCAAATGAAATATTTTCTAATTCCTGTTGGTGGTTTTTAATAAGTTGCGCTTGATGTTTTCGATAGCGGCTGTAAGCAGCATAGTATTTTAAACGTAAATAATCTTTGTTAAATTGAAGCGGATTTGTTGTCAGAGCCATTTTGCTGAGGCAATCCTTATCTTTGTATAACACACACACCACTTTTGCATATTCTTGCTTTAGGGCTTCAATATGGTATTTTAAGGAAACAATACTGTCCGATGTAGAAGCTATTTGAGTTTCAAGAATGGTAAGCTGTGAATTGATGTTGGTGATCAATTTCTCTCGTTCTTTGATCTTTTTATTCAGGGTGTTGACTTGTGACGAGGATAAAGATTTTCCTTTTTTTACAGAGGAAAGATCTTTATTTAGTTTCCGAATCTCGTTTTCAATTTTTCGTTTTTCGTTTTCTAATTGTTTCCGATCTTGTCCGAATACAACATTTGTATATCCAACTAAAAACACCCCTAAGAAGAATATTACAAAGGCAATATAATATTTTTGTTTACTGTACATTATGCTAGGCTAAATAAAAATGTTTACTACTCAAAAGTACGTATAAAAACAATGTTTTTTTTTGCATGCAAAAATAGTTTTCCATGGTGAGTTGTTGAAAAACTGAGAAAAAGAAAATATTTTTTATAAGAGGGTATCCTTTACAAAGGAATTCTCTTATCGTAATGTTGCCACTGTAATACCTTCTCCTCCCAGTTCGAGAATCTCGGAACGAAAACTTTTTACGTCGGGATGAGCATGTAAAAAGTCACGAAGAATAGTTTTAAGAATTCCATACCCTTTGCCATGTAAAATTCGAACTTCTTTTTCACTTAAAAGCATGGCTTCATCGATAAATTTTTCTAAAAGTTCTACTGCTTCATTAGCTCGTTTACCCCTCAAATCAAGAGTAATAGAAAAAGCGGAACGTTTTTTATTTAATTCATCATAAATAGATTCATATGAACTTCCCGTATTCCTGTTTTTGGAACCGGGTAATACTTTTTTTCTGGTTTTTTGTAACAGGTTTATTGCGATGGTCATCCGAATTGAATTGCTTTCAATGATAGCTTTCTTCCCCTTAAGTTCCACAATTTGCCCATAGGAATCTTGGCCTTCAATTTTTACAATATCACCCGTTTGCAAGGGCGAATTATCGAACTCTTCTTCAGGATGGAGTATTTTTTTAGGTTCTTTTTTTGTAATCTTTTTGATGACCTCGTCCGATTGAACTTGTTGTTGTTCAATTTTGACAATTCCTTTTTTCAAATTTTCTCGTGCCAATTGTGTTTCTTCTTTTTGTGCTTGAGCGGTTTTAATTTCAGCAATGGTTTGCTCTACTTGTTTATTGGCGTCGAGAAGTATTTGTTTTGCATTTTGCCGTGCCGACGATAAGATCTCATGTTTTTTCAATTCCAGAGAGTTATTCAATCGGGTATATTTTTCGAGAACTTCCGATAAAAATGAATCGGCGATTTCCAATTCGGTTTTCTTTTTGGCTAATTCTCTTTTTTCTACTTCGATTTGCTGTAGTTGTTGTTCAAAGTTTAATATTTCCGATCCTATTTTTTGTTCTGCCGCAATAAGAATACTTTTCGGCAATCCAATGTTTTTTGCAATTTCGAACGCAAAGGAACTTCCCGGATGTTTTACGGAGAGTTGATATAATGGAACCATATGTTCCGTATCGAAAAGCATGGCGGCATTGGATATTTCAGGGAAACGGTCGGCCATTAGTTTCAGATTGGCATAGTGCGTTGTAACTACTCCGAAGGCATTTTTGTGATAAAGTTCTTCCAGTACCGACTCTGCAATAGCACCTCCGATACGGGGTTCGGTTCCGGATCCTAATTCATCTAAGAGAAATAATGATGCGGCACTTGCCCTTTCCAATAATCTTTTCATGTTTACCAAGTGTGAGCTATAGGTGCTCAGATCGTTTTCTATGGATTGTTGGTCTCCTATGTCGATGAACAATTGATCGAAAATTCCAAATTCCGAAGTTTCTTTCACCGGAACCAATAATCCCGATTGCAACATATATTGTAACAATCCAATTGCTTTAAGACAGACTGATTTTCCGCCGGAGTTAGGGCCGGAAATAATGATGATACGTGTTTTTTGATTTAGTTCAATATGAAAGGGTACGACTTCTTTATGTTGTTTCTGCAAACTGAGATAAAGCAGAGGATGTCGGGCATCAAACCAATACATTTGAGGTTTATTATCGATAATAGGCATTCCAGCATGTATGTTGACGGCGAAACGTGCTTTTGCACGTATAAAATCGATTTTGGCCAAAACCCAGTATGCAGTAAGTAATTCGGGAATAACGGGACGGATCAAGCTTGAAAAATGATTCAGAATGTTTTCTATTTCGCGGCGTTCTGCAAATTCTAACTCACGTAAGTCGTTATTCAACTCAACAACTTCGGATGGTTCCAGATAGGCTGTTTGCCGTGTTGCCGATTCATCGTGAATTAACCCTTTAATTTTTCTGCGGTGGGTGTCAAGCATCGGAATTACACAACGTCCGTTTCGGATCGTAATTTCTGCATTTTCAGGAGCCCAACCTTCTTGTTTGGATTTGCTTAACGTTTTTGATAATTGCCTGTCGATCTCTAGTTGTTTGCGGCGTTGTTGTTTCCGAATCTCTGCCAATGTATCCGAAGCGGTATCGTATATTTCTCCTTTGTCATCGATGATTTGATTGCATGCTTTCAAGATATTTTTATCTACTGTTATTTTTTTTGTCAGAATGCACAATTCGGGGTATTTGTCGTCGTCGCGATCAATAAAGAAAGATGCACAGTCGAAAATAGTTCGTAAAGAACATTTTAAATCAAATAATGCTTGGAGATCGATAGTTGTTCCTTCTATTCGTAGTCTGGACAATTCTTCCGATAAATCAAAAAAATCTTGTGAAGGGAAATGGCTTTCCATCATCAATACCTGCCTGAATTCTTCTGTTTGTCGAATATCTCGCACAATTCGATCGTAATCATTGGAGAAACTCATCTGCATGACAAAACGCAATGCCATCGTATTAACACATTCTTGTGCAACCAATTCTCGTATCTGAGTAAAGCCTAACTTGTTTTCTAATGCTTGCATATACATTCCCATTCGGTGCAATCTTTTTGATATTTTTTTTCGTTATCAAACGGTTATCATTTTTTAAGTTTGATCTTTGTTCTTGCAAAGGTACTCATTTTTTAAGTACACCTTTTCATACGCTTTGAAAAACATGGGAAACGGATTCATTTCGGATTTCTAAAGTTGCTAAAAAAGTGTATCTTTGCATTGGCAATGTTAATGCTTTAGATGATTGTGTGGGGGAATATATATTGGAAATCAATACATTAATAATAATTTATAAATAATAAAACAATGAGAATTAAATTTCTAACAATTGCATTAGGTTTGCTAATGTGGCTGCCTCAAGTGGTAAAAGCAGATGAAGGTATGTGGCTTTTGTCGCTTATCGGGAAAAACTATGAAGATATGCAAAAAGCAGGTTTCAAGTTAACCCCGGAAGACATATACAATATTAATCAAAATTGTATCAAAGACGCTATTGTGGGATTAGGTAATGACGGATCTCCTTTTTGGCATTTTTGTACGGGTGAAATTGTTTCCGATAAAGGATTATTAACAACAAACCATCATTGCGGTTATGGTATGATTCAAGAACATTCGACGGTTGCTCATGATTATCTTCGCGATGGTTTTTGGGCTTACTCCATGGACCAAGAGTTGCCTAATCCTGGTAAAACAGCTTCCATACTGATACGAGTTGAAGATGTAACAAAAGAAATAAATGGGGTTCTTCATGATAATATGACCGAAACCGAAAGAAATAAAGCCATTAAAAAGATTTCAGATGAACTTGCAAAAAAAGCAACGGAAGGTACTTATTATGACGCTATCGTGAAACCGATGTTTAACGGCAATCAATTCTTTTTATTTGTACATGTTATCTACAAAGATCTTCGTTTGGTGGGAGCACCTCCTTCATCGATGGGGAAATTTGGCGGCGATACCGATAATTGGATGTGGCCACGCCATACTGCTGACTTCTCAATGTTCCGAATCTATACGGCTCCTGATGGAAGCCCCGCAGAATATTCCAAAGATAATGTGGCATTGAAACCGAAACATTATTTACCAATTAATATTAAAGGGGTTCAACAAGATGATTATGCAATGATTATGGGATTCCCCGGAACTACCGATCGTTTCTTGACATCTTATGGATTGGATGAAACGATGAATATTACGAATAAATTACGTTATGAAATTCGTACGGTGAAAATTAACGTTTTGCGTGAAGCAATGAATGCCGAACAAGCTGTTAAAATTAAATATGCATCTAAATATGCAAGCTGTTCGAATTACTGGAAATACTCCAATGAACAGAATAAAGCATTAAAAGCCTTAAATACAATGGACGTAAAACAAAATATTGAAAACGGCTATACAAAATGGGCAAGTACGAAAGATGCAAAATATCAAAAAGCGTTATCTTACATACAAGAAAGTTATAAAGCTCGGAAACCTTATATGGCAGCTCGCACTTATTTATCGGAAGGTTTAGTTTCCGGCCCGGAATTACCCTTATTTGCATATCAAAGTACCTCTCATTTGAGTGAATTATTGAATGATAAAAATGCAAATCCTGAAGAGGTGAAAAAACTTATTGAAAATATAAAAGAGGTGGCAGCCGATTTTTACAAAAATTATGATGCTGCAACGGAACAAAAACTGATTGCTGCTTTATATGCCTTTACCTACAATAACATGGAAAAGGAATACGCTCCTGAATTTTTGACTGAAATCAATAAAAAATACAAAGG
>CAYYUE010000051.1:0-8339 GCA_964474745.1 uncultured Bacteroidaceae bacterium
GAAAAATATTTGCGGTTATATTCTGAATATGAGAATTATAGAAAAAGAACGGCAAAAGAAAAATCTGATTTGTTGAAGTACGGTGGTGAAGAGATGATAAAAGCGATACTGCCTATAGTAGATGACTTTGAACGAGCTATTCAGGCTTTTGATAAAAATGAAGATTCAGAAGCTTTAAAAGAAGGCGTATTATTGATTTACAATAAATTGATGAATACACTACATCAAAAAGGTGTAAAAATTATCGAAGCTAAGGGCGAAAAATTTGATGAAAATCTTCACGAGGCGGTAACTCAGTTTCCAGCTGGCAGCGAAGAGGAAAAAGGAAAAGTTATCGAAGAGTTATCCAGAGGTTATTATCTCAACGATAAAGTAATACGCTATGCAAAAGTTGTAGTAGCAATATAAGAACTAAAAAATGACAAAAAGAGATTATTACGAAGTATTAGGGGTCAATAGAAGTGCAAGTCCCGAAGAGTTGAAAAAGGCTTACCGTAAACTGGCGTTGCAATATCATCCGGATAAAAATCCAGGGGATAAAGAAGCGGAAGAAAAATTCAAGGAAGCCGCCGAAGCGTATGACATATTAAGTAATCCTGACAAAAAAGCACGGTATGATCAATTCGGTCATGCAGGTGTTGACGGGCAGCAAGGCTTTGATGGAGCTGGAATGAGTATGGATGATATATTCTCTCAGTTCGGCGATATTTTTGGTAGTTTTTTTGGCGGTAGCAGTGGTTTTCGAGGTTTTGGCGGAGGTCAGCAAGGGAGGCGTAAATCTGTTGCAAGAGGGTCGAATTTGCGTATTAAAGTAAAATTGACGCTTGAAGAAATTGATAAGGGTACTGAAAAAAAGATCAAAGTCAATAAGTATGTCCCATGTAAAACCTGCAACGGAACCGGATCTAAAAATAATACATTCGAAACTTGTTCTACATGTCATGGTAGTGGTGTTATAACCCAAGTCACGCGTACTATTTTAGGACAAATGCAAACCCAGTCTGTTTGCCCGCAATGTGGAGGCGAAGGCCGTATTATTAAAGATAAGTGTACCGATTGCCATGGCGATGGCATTGTAAAAGCTGAAGAAATTATTACAGTCAATATCCCTGCAGGCGTTTATGACGGAATGCAACTTTCCATGTCAGGAAAAGGAAATGCGGCACCCCGCGGAGGTATTAATGGAGATTTGATAGTTTTAATTGAGGAAATCCCACACGACCAATTCGAACGCCAGGAAAGCAATTTATTCCATAATACGTTTATTACATTCTCCGAAGCTGCAATGGGTGCTATGGTTGAAGTACCTACCTTGCACGGGAAAGCTCGCATTAAAATAGAACAGGGCACCCCTTCAGGAAAGATATTACGGTTAAAAGGCAAAGGATTACCCGATATCAATGGATATTCTCGAGGGGATTTGCTTGTAAGTGTAAACGTTTGGGTTCCAAAAAATTTGACCAAAGAAGAACGCGAAATTTTGGAAAAGCTTAAAAGTTCTCCAAACTTTCAACCCAATCCGACAAAACAGGAACGGGGTTTTTTTGACAAAATGAAAGATTTATTCAATTAATACATAAAAATAAAGAGCTCTTTTGAATAAACAAAAGGGCTCTTTGTTTTAGAAGAACTCTATAGAGATAAATTCAATTATTTTAATTCGCAAATCCATTGGATGGTATCTTTTCCATCCGCATAATCCCAAAACTTCGGTTTTTGAGCACATCCAAAAGGGATCACATTTTTTATCGAAGAAATGTGACTAACAATACATTGTAAGTCTTCCTGATGTTCTTGCGTATATTTACTAATGCTTTCAATCGTTTCATACGTTTCGTAGTTAATCACCGATACAGGAGAATATAATGTAGAATCCTTTTTTAGCATCCAGAAGCAACCGTCAACAAATGGAATTTCATTCAGCAAAAGTAAGGCCTTATGATAATCCAAGTTACTTTTGTATATATGGTGGTCAAAAAGATATGCATATTTTTGAGCTGCCGTAATCAAGCTGGAAAAGTCATATTCTTTTGGAACAAAAAGCTTCGAAACACTTCGGCAACCCAGGCCGAAATGCAAGAAAATATCATCACATAAACCTTCCAGTTCTTGTTGTGTTTCATTTCCCGACAAAATTGCAATACTATTACGGTTGTGGCGTATGATGTGGGCATATTTTCCGAAATAATAATCGAAATACCTGCTGGTATTATTGCTTCCTGTTGCAACGACGGCATCAAAGTTAGTTAACTTTTGATTGGTGATGAACTGAATTCGATTCTCTAATTCAGGTTCAATCTCAAATAATAGTTTTGTTATGGCTGGAAGTAGTATATCATCGCTTGATGACAATTTAGCTAATATATTATTTCCGGTGATTACGACACATAAAAAATCGTGAAATCCGACCAAAGGAATATTACCGGCCATAATTACGGCAATAGTTTTGGGCATAGCATAACTTGTCGATTTAAAATCGTATTTTGATAACCATGCTCGTAAATTTTCATGAGTAAGATCATGTGCAATAACATCAATGGCATATTCAACATTTTTGCGTGTAAACCAAGAATTTTTTTGGGTAGCTTCTGTAATGGCATGTTGCATTACTTTTGATTCGGGTAGTGTTCTAAGTTTTTCACCTAGCAGAGCAAAAGCATCGATATAGTTCTCTAAGTTCATATTTACAGTCGAATTTTCAAAATGAGATTTCTCGTATTTCCTTTTTAAACAGTATTTTTATTGATATTTCACAACAATTTTTTTTTTTTTCCGTATTAACAAAAGTACACAAATAATTTTATTGTTGAATTAAAAAATAAAATGCAACGGATGAAATATGAATTTGGGAAAAAAGTAGTTTTTGCAGTTCTTTTAATGATAGTTTTTTGTACTAAAATTCACGCCCAACATAAAGAAACAATGCTCACTTATCAAAATGATTTGAATGAACTGTTTAATCAAGTATTTAAAGCCCCCACTGATAACGAGCGATACAATGCTAATGAACAAGTTCTTTTATTGATGGAAGAAGCATTATTACAACCTAAATCATTTTCTTGGAAATGGAATTTCGGTAAAGGTGTTTCCGTATTAAAGTCGGATGATGATAAATTTAAGATTTTTACATGGGCTGTAGTGCGTGATAATGGTGAATATGAATGTTTTGGATATTTGCAGGTCCTCAATGAAAATGCCGATGTATACGAGATTTGTGCGCTCAATGATAAATCCGATGATCTTTTTAATCCAGAGGAAGCCATATTAGACGAAAAAAATTGGTACGGAGCTATTTATCAAGAGCTCATTACTACAAAGTATGAAAATCGTACATATTATACTTTGTTGGGATGGTCAGGAAACAATACTATTATTCAACGTAAGGTGATAGAACCCATATCCTTTAAAATGAATTCAACACGTCCTACATTTGGACATTCGATATTTCGGAATGGAAAAAATGTAAATAAAAATTATCGACGCATTATTTTTAAATATGCTAAAGATGCAATGGTAAATTTACAATATGATAAACAATTTCTCATTACTACAGAGCGTAAAAAAATTAAGAAAAACGGAAAAATGGTAACTCAAATGATAACGAATGAGACACAGATGCCGATGATAGTTTTTGATAAAATAGGACCTCGTGTAGATGGAATGGAAAAATTATACCAATATTATGTTCCTACAGGCCAAGAGGATGGATACGTATTCGATAAAGGAAGATGGGTGTTAAAAGAAAACATTCGTTGCAAGCTGGATAAAAAGAAAACATTGGACGAAGCTAAACCTCTAGAGAAAAAAAAACCGGCATACATAGTACAATAATCGAAAAGAAGTAGAGCCGAAAAAGCTTAACTTAAAATTGATATATAAAATACTGATAACATATAGGTTGTAAAAATCATCTAAGGAATCTGGCCCCATATTATTTGGAATTGACATTTTGTATTTTAAAAGGATTTCTATTTTTCAAAATCATTTGCATACATGATCTAATTTGATTAACTTTGTAATTCAAAATTTCTTGAAAATGAAAGTATATAAACAGATTCTTTCCATTGTTTTAGGTTTTTGTATAACAATTCCTATGTTTGCCCGAAATCATCGGGATACATTAGGTTTCGGAGATGCTATTCATTTTATTGAAAATAAAAACCAATGGGATTCGCACATTCTCTTTAGAGCCGATTTACATAAAGCCACAGTTTTCCTGGAAAAATCAAATTTTACTATTTTGCTGGAAGATCCGAATAATCCTACAGGAAAAAATCCGATAATAGATAAAAATAGGAATAAAAAGTATCGTTATCATGCATATAAAATTTATTTTGAAGGAGGTAATTCTACATCTATTCAAGGAAGATTCAAGGAAGATACATATGAAAATTATTTTATAGGAAATAACCCCGAGAAGTGGGCTGCCCGTGTACCTCTTTTTCAAGAAGTGTATTATCAAGATTTATATCCGAATATCGCGTTAAAGGTACATTCGGCTTCCCGTGGGTTGAAATATGATTTTATAGTAAATTCCGGAGGCGATCCATCTAAAATAAATATGCATTATGAAGGAGTAGATGCGATGCGGTTGCAAAATGGAAATCTCATTGTGAAAACGTCTTTTATGGATGTGGTGGAAATGAGGCCTTATGCATATCAAATCATAAAAGGGAATGAGATTCCAATAAGCTGCGAGTACGAGTTAAAAGAAAATCGTGTTGGTTTTCGATTAGGAGAGTATGATAAATCACAACCGTTGACAATCGATCCGGTATTGATTTTCTCTACCTATACAGGTTCAACAGCAGATAACTGGGGAACAACCGCGACCTATGATTCGCATAAAAACACCTATTCTGCTGGATTGGTATTTAGGCAAGGTTATCCTACATCCATAGGTGCATTCGATGAATCCTATAATGGAAATGCCGATATAGGTATTATAAAATTGAATGCAACAGGCGGACAACGATTGTATGCTACTTATTTAGGGGGGATGTATGCCGATATGCCTCATAGTCTATATGTAAATGAATATGATGAGTTGGTAATTCTAGGAACTACAGGTTCTTCAAATTTTCCTGTACTTCACAATGCTTATTCGACTTTATTCAGAGGAGGTACTCCAATAAATTATTTAGGAATTAATGGTTATTCTGCTACCATTTTTTATCCTAACGGATCCGATATTTTTGTGTCGCGATTAAGTAACGACGGGACACAATTGGCGGCATCTACTTTTATAGGAGGTTCGGGTAATGACGGTCTTAATTATAAACATACATATTCGAATAATAACTATGATATTATTTTTGCGGGGAACGATTCTTTATATTGTAATTACGGAGATGGAGCAAGAGGAGAATTGATCACCGACGATTTGAATAATATTTATGTAGGTACTTGTACTTTTTCATCCGATTTTCCTGTTACCATCAATAGCTTTCAACCTACTTATGGAGGAGGACAAGACGGTGTTGTATTTAAATTAGACTACAACCTTTCCAATTTACTTTGGAGTAGTTATTTAGGCGGATCCGGAGGCGATGCAATTTATTCCATTGATACAGATGATAAATATAATTTGTATGTATGCGGAGGAACCAATTCTGTTAATTTTCCTACAACATCCAATGCATATCAAACTACTTATGCAGGAGGGGGAGCCGATGGTTTTATTACCAAAATTTCATATTATGGTGATAAAATAGTAGCTTCTAGTTTGTTTGGGTCGGATTCAACAGATCAAGCATACTTTGTTCGTTCTGCAAAAAAAGGAGATGCATTTATATTTGGACAAACAAAAGCATTAGGAAGCACAATGGTACACAATGCCAATTATAATACCCCTAATAGCGGACAGCTTTTGGCTCGCTTTGGTCCTAATTTAGATACGTTGATATGGTCTACTGTATTAGGAACCGGACTGGGAAGGGCCAATATTTCGCCAACCGCTTTTGCCGTTGATATCTGTAATAGAGTATATGCCGCAGGTTGGGGACGTGATTTTTGCGGATACACTATTCGAGGACAACAAATTCCATGGAATACCTATGGAACAGCAGGTTTACAAACGTCATTAAATGCAATACAGACGCAAACAGACGGACAAGATTTCTACATATTTTGTATGGCTGAAGATGCCTCCTCATTAGATTATGCTACTTTTTTTGGAGAGTTGCACACCTCAAACAATAGTGGAGGAGGAGACCATGTGGATGGAGGAACTAGCCGTTTTGACAAATTGGGAATCTTATACCAATCTGTTTGTGCCAGTTGTGGAGGACACCAGAATTTTCCTACAACTTCGGATGCTTGGGATACAGTAAATAGAAGTAGCAATTGCAATAATGGAATTTTTAAAATGAGCATCAATGAAGATTTTCCTGTTGCCGATTTTATTGTACCTCGAGTCGGGTGTGTTCCCGAAACTATATCTTTTCAAAATACAGGAAGAGGATCCTCTTATTATTGGGATTTCGGTGACAATACCAATTCAACGTTCAAAAATCCGGTACATCTATATACGGAATCGGGAATTTATACTGTAACACTAATTGCCTATATGCAAAACGGGTGTAAAACTTCCGATACCATTCAGCGGAAAATCATGATATTAGGAAATGCATCGGATACGTTAGAAACTTTATATACTTGTCCGGGACTCCCTATTCAAATAGGGTTGCGGCCATTTTCAGGATGTACATATCGGTGGATAAATTGTATGGTAAGCGATCCATCTATTTCCAATCCTTATGTTACAATTTCCGGATCAACAGTATTTACTGTAATCATATCCAACGGTATATGCTCCGATACATTGCAACAGCATGTATTGATGAATCCTATTGATTTTGATATCGTATGCGATACAACTACCTGTATAAGCCCGATCTTATTTAATGTGATAGCTTTAGAAGATAATTTGATCTATCATTTTTCTTCGAACGTAAATTTCTCCGATACATTGAATGAAGATATGTCGTTACCGAATGCAATGATATATTTATCGGAACCTCAGTATTTTTATGTGCGAGTTACCAATTCCTTGGGTTGTTTTAGTATCGATAGTATTTGGGTAGAATACAATTCAATAATTTCGCCGGTTCATATTCAAAAACCTTCTTGTCCGCACGGTTGCGATGGTTGGGCGGCAGTTGTACCCATTAATGCCACGCCTCCCTACGATTACAGTTGGAGTACTGGTAATACTTCCGATTCTTTGATATCCGATTTGTGTGCAGGAAGGTATTCTGTTACTGTTTCAGATGCCGAAGGATGTATGTCGACACAATATTTTACAATTGCAGACCCACCCATTCCCGTTGTTCGCAAAAAGATACAACACGCCCCTTGTAGCGGAGTATGTATAGGACAAATTGCATTAGAAATATCTGATCCAGTAAGTAATTATACTTTTTTATGGCTGGATGATCTAAGTACTTCGTCGTTTCGCGAGAATTTGTGCATAGGTACGTATATAGTTCAAATAACCGACAGAAAAGGATGCATTATTTTCGATACTACAGAAATTGTACAATCGGGCTTGTTCTCTATAGAAAGTGAATCACAACCAGTATGTTTAGGAGAATGTAATGGAAGTGCAACTGCAATAATACAAGGAGGGAGTAATCCATATTCTTACCGTTGGAGTGATGGACAACAAACCCAACAGGCTATTGATTTGTGTGAAGGTATTTATGTGGTGGTTGTAACCGATAATGATGGATGTAGCGTTTCTGATACTGTAGCTATTGATGCAATACGTACATTTGCTAACATGCAAGTATGGGCAGACGACACTGTTATATTTCTTGGAGAATCAACTCAACTGCATGCAACACCAATTCCCGATGTAACTTATCGTTGGCAACCTGCAACAACACTGACTCGTCCAAATGCCACGACAACCACAGCAACGCCTATCAATACGACTTGGTATATACTTACTGCAACAGATTCGAATGGATGTCAATACGTAGATACGTTGAAAATTACGTGTATTGAAGTTATTTGTGATAAGCCTAATATATTTATACCCAACGCATTTTCTCCAAATGGAGATGGGATAAATGATAAAGTTTGTTTTTCGGGAGAGTGGATAACATCATTTCATATTACCATATTTGCACGTTGGGGAGAAAAAATGTTTGAAGCCTATAATATTGATCAATGCTGGGATGGAACCTATAATGGAAAAAAATGTCAAGCAGGAGTCTATATGTACGTTTGTGAAATAGAATGTGAAGGAAATCAGAAAAAAATATTGAAAGGAGATATCACATTACTACAATAATGTGTACATTTGCAAATAAAAATCTTTATCATTTATCCCA
>CAYYUE010000051.1:8349-12529 GCA_964474745.1 uncultured Bacteroidaceae bacterium
ATATATGAACAAAATCCTAATTATCAGGAAATTTTGAAGGTTTCGAATTGTCTTAAAAAGGGTGGGATCATTGTATTTCCAACAGATACGCTTTATGCATTTGGATGTAGTATGGAGTTTAAAAAATCGGTAGAACGATTAGCTAAATTGAAAGGTACAACATTAGAAAAAGCTAAATTTTCTATTATCTGTAAAGATTTGAGCCAATTGTCGGAATATACTCGTCCATTGGAAAAAGATACCTATCAGTTATTGCGTAGCTGTTTGCCAGGTCCGTATACCTTTATTATGACAGCAAGTAATAATGTGCCCAGGAATTATCAAAATCCAAATAAAACAATAGGATTACGTGTCCCCAAAAATCCTATTTGCCAAGCCATTATTGATGCATTAGGATGCCCTCTGGTAGCTACCTCGGTACGTGTAGAAAATGCCAATATGGAAGATGAGTACCTAACAGATCCCGAATTGATTCATGAATTTTTTGAAGATCGAATAGATATTGTTGTAGATGGAGGTATTGGAGAAGCCATACCATCAACGGTTATTAATTGTTCTGATTCGAAAACGGAAGTTATTCGTTATGGAAAAGGAGAAATAGAACTTTAGTATATGTTGCAACAACTTACTATACAAAACTATGCATTAATACAGTCGTTACAAATTGATTTCGATAAAGGTTTTACGGTTATTACCGGAGAAACCGGATCCGGAAAATCTATTATCTTAGGAGCATTGGGCCTTTTGCTGGGGCAACGTGCCGATATTCAGGTATTATTGGACAAAACACGTAAATGCGTTGTTGAGGGAATGTTCAATATTAAAGAATTGAACTTAGAACCTTTTTTCAGTACTAACGATTGGGATTACGACGATATGCTGTTGTTACGCAGAGAAATTCAACCTTCAGGGAAGTCTCGTATTTTTGTTAATGATACGCCAACCTCGCTTCAACTCGTAAAAGAATTAGGCACACATATTATTGATATTCATTCACAACACCAAACATTAACGTTGACGGATGCAGATTTTCAGTTGCAATTATTGGATGTCCTAAGCGAGAATACCGAATGGATAAAAAAGTATAAGGTTGAATACACAATATATATTTCCATGAAAATGGAAATGCGACGATTGTTGGAACAAGACGCTCAAAACAAAAAAGAACTGGATTATGACCAATTTCTGTTTCAAGAATTGCAAGAGGCTCATCTTCTTGAAAATGAACAAGAGTTGTTGGAGCAGGAATTACAGATATTGACCCATTCGGAAACCATCAAACAAGTGTTTTCTTCTGTTATTGCTTATTGTGATGAACAGGAAGATGCGACGATTCCCAGATTAAGTACTTGCAAGTTGTTGTTGTCAAAAATCATGGGTTACCATACGGGAGTAGAGGAATTGTATAAACGTTTGGACTCATGTATTATTGAATTACGCGATATTCTTTCTGAAATAGAAAGCATGGACAACAGTATTCAATATTCGACACAACGACAAGAAGAAATTTCACAACGGTTGGATATTATGTATCGTCTATATAACAAGCATGGGGTAAGTAATATAGGCGAATTATTACAAATACAAAATCAATTGGATGAAAAATTGCAATCTGTCTTTGGGCTTGACAATGCTATTGAAAAACTTCGCTTAGAGCTGTCTGCTACTGAAAAACGATTACAATATTTATCAAGCCAACTTACTTCCATGCGTAAAGTTGCTATCTCGAAATTAGAACAGCAAATAAAACCCGTATTGTTCGATTTAGGAATGAAGGAGGCTGTTTTGCAGGTACATTTAGAATCTTCCGATCACTTTCTTTCTACAGGCTCAGATGTAGTTCGATTTTTATTTAATGCGAATAAAGGAGGGGAGTTGCGAGAAATAGGTAAAGTAATTTCCGGAGGGGAACTTTCTCGTTTAATGTTAGCCATAAAATCTTTGATTACTCAAAATACATTATTACCGACTATCATTTTTGACGAAATAGATACTGGTGTTTCTGGTGAAATATCGGGGAAAGTAGGTAGTATCATGCAACGGATATCAGAATCTACTCAAGTATTGGCAATAACACATTTGCCGCAAATAGCTGCCAAAGCAGCTACTCATCTCGTCGTATACAAACAAACCGAACAGGATCGGACCTTGTCTTATATGCGAGAATTAACCGGAGAACAGCGTATTGAGGAAATCGCCAAAATGCTTTCATCTAATAACATTACTGAATCCGCATTGGCTACTGCTAGAGAATTGATGGAAAATTGATTTTATTCATGATTCTTGGGCATATAGTAAAACAAATTTTGAAATCGAATATAGTGAATGTGGGTGTAGCAAATTTAAAAATGATGTTTATGGGTGTCATTGTGTTTTGGGTTGTCGTCTTTTTCTGATATATGTTTTGGCAACAGATGAGATATTTTGAATAGTATATTTTCGATTAAAAAATAAAAAGCACCAAATGTTTTGATGATCTATAGAATTCTTTTTGATATCGTTTTTCTGAATATTCAGAAAGTTGAACTTTTTATATTATATGAAAAGTAAAAGAAAGTTGAGATATATGAAATGGAGTAAAAAAGCAGAACTTATCGTACTGTAATCAACAGGAATGCAATATTATGGTTATTTAATGTGTTATCTTGTTGAGAGAAAATATACTTTTCGTCTATAGAACATGAAAAAATAATGCCAATGTCAGGTAATGATATGTATTACTGTACCGCAATTTAAGGATATAGATATAAAAATACTGTAGAATAAATGATTAACCAATTTGAGGTAAAAAAACATAATGAGGAATAGTGAATATAAAACACTTATGTTGGCAGGGATATTATTTTTGTTGGGGAATCAGATGTTTTCTCAAACCAAGATAACCACAAAGGAGGCTGAAACTCGAAATATTACCCCTAGCAAGATATATGCTCAATATGCTAAAGTACCTAACATGATAGTTATGGAAGTGCAAAATTTAAAAATTGACAGTTTGCATAAGATAACTATAACGTTATTGGTAACAGAAGATCCTGAGACCAGTGAACAATTAAAAGTTGATTTTAAACTGGGTGATTTTTCATTTAATGATACTTCTTTCAATTCAGGCATCGTAAAAAAGACTTTTTATCGAAATAAAGAAAATATAGCAGAAGCTCCTATTTTAAATGAAGGGAAAGTTGATTTAAGCAAAAGTTGTATTGTAATGCCTGTAAAATTCCCTCATCAATTACGAGTCATGATTATTTCAGGAAATTTTAATATAAATACGAGAATTACTATTTATTTTTTAATACAAAAAATAAAGGAAGCGATTACTTTGGCAAAAAAAAATAATGATAATATCACCATCATACAAAATTAAAAAAATATTTAATTATGAAACGAATAGTAACACCTTTGATGCTGCTTGCGATACTTTTTTCGTTTGCGGCTTGTAACGAAAAAGAATTTGAAACCCAAAACAATCCACAGTCCGAAATGAGGAAACAAGGGACTGAAATTCGAATGCTTATATATCGTTTTGGGACCGGAGTATGGCAGGAATGGGAATGCACATCCGAAACTCTTAGAGGATCTTTAGAAGAACTTGTACGTTTATCCGCAAGTGAGAGGACATCCGTTTCGGTATATGATAAATTCGGAGATCCTTCAAGCAATCCTCCGGCTTATATGCCTGATAAAATTGAAACAACGGATATAGACAAATTTGTTGATTTTACTGTACATTGGATTGAAAGAGGCTACGAAGTCGTTTGGAACTATGATCCTGATACTAAAACGTACACAGGCGAAGCTCATCCGCAAAAATTATAATACAAACGATATTGAATTATAAAACAAATTATAATATTTTTTGTGCTCGAATAATATTATTGCCGTTCTCTATCTTTGAATATTATAGAAAAATCTCAAATAGAAAAAAATAAGTATTATTTTATGATTTGCTTGATGCATTGAAAATGAACAAAAACTGTTAGTCTAACAATTGAAATGAGTTCATAATCAGAGAACCTGTTAGACTTAGGTTTTGTAAGAGAAATATTTACAATTAAAGGGATTACGAACGAAGCAAGAAAAGGATTGGTAGCACTATTATATATGAGAAGGTAAGAATGTATTTCATTGAAATTGAGTCCTAAATCAATTTTGGATTTATAGGAAATAGTCCCTTACTATA
>CAYYUE010000052.1:0-12474 GCA_964474745.1 uncultured Bacteroidaceae bacterium
TAGAGTTATGAGGAGTAAAAATCCCCCAAAAAACAGTACTTCATGTAAATTCATAGTAATTATAGTTTTATTTTTTCATGGCTTCAGCTTTTAAATTCTCCGGCATTTTTTCAATGGCATAACGCAAGGCAGTACGCGGCATTAGCGATTTTTTAGACATGACGTAGTCAAAAATTTCCTTTTCATGTGCCTGACTTGCCGATTTTAGCATCCAACCATAACCTTTTTGCACCAAATCGTCTTTGTCAAGTAATAGGATGTCGGCAATTTCAAAGATTTCTTTCAAAAATAAGCCTTTTCTTGCGGGAATAATAAGCGTAACGGCTGCCGCTCTTTTTTCCCAGCGGCTTTGGGAGTTTGCCCATGTTTTCAATTCCTGTAAAAATTGAGGATACATCATAATAAATGTACCGATGGTGTGGTTGCATAAGGTGTCGCAATCTGCCCAATTGTTGACGTAGTTTTTCACCCAACGTTCAAAAGTCTTAAAATCGTCGGGTTCGTATTGTTTGTGTAACGACTCGGTAAAAAGGCAAGCAATAACGGCTTCTTCAAAATATTTGGATTTCCATAGTTGTTCGCATATTTCAAAAATTTCTTGCTTTGTTTTTTCTTGTATCTGTTTGTGAAATTCTTTTCCGATTTTATAGACTTCCTTTGTTTTGACACCGTAAACCGACGCTTCTTCTCCTGCTTTGAAATAACGATTTGAGGTTTTTCTCGTTTTTTCATCGGAGCATTCTCTCAATACGGCACGAATTTCGGTTATTATTTTTTGCATAGTTTTTTTGATTTTAGTTTGCATGTAATCAATTGTTTGCAATTTGTAAGGGTGTTTGGGATTAGGAATATTTCAACAAATTTTGTGCAATATGAGATTGTGTATTTGTAGATGGAATTGCGGTTGCATTGCCGTTTGCAAAAGATGGTTTTCGCATAAGTTAGTTAGGGGTTGACGATAGAAGGTTTTCCTTTGCATTGGGAACGTATTGAAAAACAGGAGCAACTGTCTGACAGGTTTCCAATTCTTTACAGTCGCCGCAGGTGTTCAGTCCTTTTTCATGGACACATTTTCGGATTTCACAATGATGGCTGCAATATGCAAATTTAACTCCGTCTGTACGACAGCCCATACAATTTATGGTTGCTGCTGTAATTTCCGATGTATTGTTCATGGCACTCCATTTTTGGGCTGTTTTTTCTCTTAATTCATTGTCATTATTGACAGTGGCTATGCGGGCGTCGCAACTTTCGCAATCTAATCCGCAACATGCAATTAATTGTTTTATCATCTGATTATCTTTTATTTTTTAGTTAAAAATTTCTTGATACATTGTCTTATTTTTTTATTGAGTGATCATTTTCTGCGCAATTCAATTCTGGCAAGTTGAGTATATTTCTTAATAAAATCGGTTTTCGCATCAGTATAACCGTCTCTATCGTATTCAAAACGTTGTTGTAACTCTGACTTTAAACTACCGTATTGTTGCGAAATTTCAGGATGTAGTCGCAAGTAATCTCGAAAATAGAGTTCATCCCAATCTCCATTATAACGTACATGGATATGAAATATTTTTTCGGCAAAACCTTGCAACGTGTATCCTTTCATAAACATCAGGTGAGGCGGAGGATTTTCAGGTTGTGTAATGGATATATAGCCATTTTGTTCCAATATGCATATCAGCTGGTCCACATTACAATCTTGGCTTATTTCGAGTAAAATATCAACCGTTGGCTTGGATCGTAAACCGGGAACCGCTGTACTTCCGATATGACTGATGCGTTCTATTCGTTTGTCCCCGATTAGGTTTGTCAATATCAATGCTTCTTCCGCATACCATAGAGGATAATCAGCGTTATATTCTTTTAATACAATCGGAAATAACGTCCACAATTCTTCGTTGGACATTTCAGAGAGCTTTTTGGGGTTATGATCAAGCATAAGGACTTAATTAACATTCAATATAGTTGCTACTTATAATACCGTTGAGAATAGGGGCAGTGAACCAGACATTTCATGCAAGTAGTACATTTTTCAACATGAATCATATTTGCTCGTTGAATGCCTTTTTTCCAAACAGTGTTTTGTAAAGCTCCGGTTTGGCAAACGCTAATACATTTTTCGCATTTGCCGCACTTGTTCTCTACTATTTTTGACTGAACGGTATTTAATGGTGCATCGGTCAAAACTACTCCAAGACAAAGTGCCGAACCATATTCAGAGGTTACCAATAGATTATTTTTACCTATCCAACCTATGCCTGATAATACGGCGACTGTTTTATGTGGTAAGGGCGTTTCTTGGTACATTCCGTCAAAAACTCCTGTTGCTATCAGATTATCGTCGGAATGAGCGAAAGCATTGAATCCTTTGGATATTAATATGTCAGCTATCTGATTAGAGATAGAGTCGGTTTTTAACTCTGTAAGATAAAGCTCGTCATTATTCATCGTATTTTGCTCAATCATAGTTTTTACATAATCCGTATATTCAGTAATTTTATGCAGATATGACCGAGATAATGCGATGCCCAAAAGTATACTATTGGGTAATTTTCTGTTTTGCTTTTCTGACAAGCCTGATGCATCAACATAACGGATGAAATCAACCTGATATTCGGTTAATATTGCTATTATTTCGTTCTCTAATTGTGTCATCTTGCGTATTCTTCCCGTTTCTTTTTGGGGAGCTTCTTCACGACCTCTTCCGCAGAATGTTCAATCAACTCTGCAATCAGTGCATCCGGCACATCTCGCTGAATATAAACGGAATTCCACGCTAATGTAGCACCTGTATATACTCCTTTGGTAACGCCTCGGTACTTCTCCCTTAGTTCCACACTTCGCTCTGGATCACATTTCAACACAACAAAATATTCACCTTCTTTGGGATTCAAATAAAAAAAGGCAAACACCTTATTCATAATTTTATACGACACGAAATCTTCTCCAAAAGCGGTGCATTCCTCTGCCTTTTTTATAGCAAGACAACAATCTCGCAACTCTTCAATATTCATACTTGCATCTTTAAATAAACTATTGCTCCTTATTTTCCACTACTCGAATTATATTCATTTTTCAAAAGGCTATAAATTTCAATATCCACAAATTCAGCACCAACAAACAGTTCCCCTGCACGTTCGATGCCTTCAAACTGAAAACCGAGGCGTCGGGGAATATTACTGCTCGGAGTATTGCCAACGGCACACTTTATCTGCACACGATTCAGCTCAAGCTCCTCAAAAGCGTACTGGCACAAAAGGTCAACGGCACGGGTCATAATACCTTGCCCCTGATACTCCGCTGAGAGCCAATAGCCAATCTCCGTTTTACGGTTTCCTTTGTCGGTAGCCTTAAATCCAATCAGTCCGATGAATGTATCGGCTTTGCGAATGGTGTAGGTTTTATCATCGGCACCCACCGCAGCATCAACAAATGCCTGCGTAACCGCCACCGAGGTAGTGGCAGACACAAATGGCAACCAGCGTCCCAAATACGCTCGTTGGGCATCTATCGTATTGTAGATGCCGCTTGCATCATCAGCCTGCAAAAGCCTGAGCAATATGTCTTCACATAGTATCATATTATTATTCTATTTCAGGATCTTCCCAAATTCCGGTTTTGTTTACGCGGTAGGTTTTTTCGATTCTCTTTGGTATATCGGCTTGCAGGGCATAAAGAATTTCACGACAAAACTCCAATGCTCCAAATCCGCAAGCTGTTACAATGTTGCCGTCTCTGACAGCTAATTCGTCCACATAATTCGCGTCGCCCGTGTAGGCGATTCCGGCAAATTGTTTGAGATAATCGATTCCGTTGCTGGTGTGGCGCACGTCGTTCAGAATTCCGTGCATTCCCAGAAAGACGGAGGCGTTGCAGATGCCTGCAACCAGTTTTCCGCTCTCTACGGCCGCCTTTATCAGAGGTACGAAAAGCGAGGCTTCGGGGGTGAACCAGTTCATTCCGCCAATCAATACTACTCCGGCGTGGTCGGTCGGAATGTCATTGATGCCGTAATCGGGCAAGACCTTGAATCCGCCCATCGACCGGACAGGCTCTTTGGTAGGAGCTACCGTTTTTACTACATATTGGCTCTCGCGGCCCGGCATAACGCCGCAGTTGAGGCACGAAGCGATGTAAGCTCCTTCCCAATCGGCGTAGTCGTTGAGCAGTACAAATAGAATTTCTTTCTTTGTCTCCATATTATTTTAATTTATAGACTCGGTTTTTCGAGTCTTTGTTAGTAATTAATGATTGTCTTTTTAGCAATCTCTTTCATGATTTCTACAAACCGCTCGGGTTCTTCGAGATTGGGTGAGTGTGCCGATTCTTCGAATGTAAAGAACGTTTTTTGAGGTGCATCAATCAAGTCGAGATATTCTTTCGCAAGCTGATACGATACCTGATAGTCGTACTTCCCTTGAATAATAAAAACGGGAACATAAAAACGGGTAGAACTCTCAAACAGGTTGTCTTCAATCACCTTGTGAAACACATTGTTGAGCGAAAACATCATTCCGCGGGTATAGTTTACTTTCTCTGCAAATGTATAGCCTCGGTAATAGAGTAAATCAAGCGCTATATCAAGCATGGAGATGTCTTTATGTTTAATGCCTACGCCATATTTGTTCATCGAATTGGTGCGTACTTTCAATAGATACTCGTTCGATGGGAAATCGGCGGCATACTTATCATAGGCTTCAAATGCCTCTACGGTTTTTGTATCACCTATTTTGTGAGCTTCGGCCACCAGATAATCATACGCCATCCGTTCCGACTCCAGTTGGTTGCACACCTGGCCGATACCGATATAAGCGTGATAGAGTTCGGAGTATTTTTCAACCGTCTTTATTCCCAGATAGGAACCCCATGAGTGCCCCATCAGGTAGATTTTTTCTGTGCCGTACCACTTGCGAAGCGAATCGGTTAGCTGGCGGGTGTCTTCCACGAACTGTTCCGTGGTCATGGTTGCCGGGTCGGTATCCGGACTGAAAGTCATTCCCGCACCGCGTTGATCCCAGTAGCAGACGGTGAAGTACTTTTCGAGTTCTGTGTCTTTAATCATAGGTAGTTCGGGACTTCCCGGCCCGCCATGAAGGAACAAGATTACGGGATTGCGTTCGTCCTCGCCGCGAATAAAATATCCTTGTGGGATGCCTCCGATAGTAGCCCAGCCCTTTAGGGCTATTTTGGTTCCGCCTTCGGGTGTATTTCCGCTATAAATCCAGACAGATAATAGGAGTAAGGCAACCAGCCCTATCAGACCGCCTATTAACCAGAGTGTTATTTTCAAAAGTCTTTTCATGTTTTTTTATCTTGATTATCACTGTTTGTATGCAAATTGTGCTTTCCAAATTCTTTGGAAGAATGGTGTTTTTTGTGTATCTCACTGTACAGTAACCTTGAAACGGCATTTTTCTGCGCCACCCAAAACGGTTTCGATGATCTCCACGCCGATCTTTTTATCGGGCAACAAATTTCCGATAATATACAATACGCTTTGACGTGAACATTCGCAATGTGATACATCTTTTACTTTTCCGCTTATCACGTCCGGACAGACACACGCAGGATAACCAATTTCATAAATACGTCCTGCTTCGATGGTCTTTGCGGACAGCCATTGGGTATTCCCGTATTGTTTGTACTGTTCGTCTAAAGAGCAACCGCACTCTTCAAATTGTTTTCGTTGCATGGGTAATATGGTATCTTTGACACAATGTATCGCCTTGTCTCTGTAATTCATTTTATCTTCTTTTTGTAATTCGTTCTCTATTTTTTGATTCAATTATTTTATAATTTCTTCATTTAATTCTTTCAAAAACCAATTCTTCCGTAAACGGTCCGTTCTTATAAGCCATTTTTACCGTCAAGGACATTTGTTTGGGAAGTATAATTATTTAAGTGAAGTCGCTTCACGCTGCGGCGGAGGCGTATAATCAGTAGTACGGCAGCAGACGAGAGTCCGAACGTGAAACCCAGAATCAATCCTTCGGCTCCCAGTCCTAACGTAAAGCCCAACAGATAACCTATAGGCAAATTCAATATCCAGTAGGAAATAAATGCAATGGGTGCAATGATTTTTACATCCTGAATACCACGCAAGATGCCTACGGAGACATTCTGAATACCATCCGACAACTGGAACAGTGCGATGAAAATAAGCAGGTCGGAAGCCAGTGCCGCCACTTCGGTATTGGTGGTAAAAAGCAGGGGAATATAATGTCGCAAACCGATGATGGTGATAGCGGCAATGAAATTCCATGCCAATACTAAGTGATATGAAGCTTTGGCAGCCAGCGACAGTTCGCTGATATTACGTGCCCCATAGCAGTGTGACACGCGAATGGTGGTTGCAGCTCCGATCGATAAGACAATCATGAAAATACAGTTGCTCAACGTCATGGTGATATGGCTGGCACTCATTGTTACGGTTCCGAGCCAACCCATCATGATGCTGGTTCCGATAAAAGCCGAGGCTTCCAGAAACATCTGCGAAGAGATTGGCAAACCCATACGCAATAACTGACGGATTGTTTTCCATGAGTAGTTCAATAAGGAGAACCCTGTGAGATAAGCTCTATATCTTACTTTTCTGAGAAAATAGGCGATCATCAGAACGGGTGCGATCATACGTGCCAAAAGTGTTGCCAATCCTGCTCCTTCTGCTCCCATCTCCGAGAAACCCATATTCCCGTATATGAACATCCAGTTGAGAGCGATGTTGAGTATATTGGAGATGATGGCAACGGTCATTTCTACTTTGGTATTGCCCACGCCTTCGAGAAATTGCTTAAAGGCAAAAAAGAGCATCACGAAAGGCATACTATAGGCAAGCATGCGATAGTACGGTATTGCCATTTCCACCACTTCGGCCGGTTGTCCCAAATGATACATCAACGGAATAATGGAGAATTGCAAAACCGTCATTGCGATGCCGAGCAGCGTGTAAAAAAGAATGCCGTTTTGCAGCAATGCTGCCGACTTCCGGTGTTCGCCCTGAGCATATCGCTCGCCTACGAGCGGAGTCATACCTAATGTGATTCCTATTGATGCAATGAAGAGGATGAAGAATACCGCACCGCCAAACGATACGGCAGCCAAGGGAACGGGATCGTCACCGCCGTAGCGGCCGACCATAATATTATCGGCAAACTGGGTGAGTATTTGTCCCAACTGGGTGAGTACTACGGGTAATGCCAGGCGTAAATTGGACTTGTATTGTTCTTTATAGTGTGAAAATTTGTACATAAATTTGTTTTCTTATTTTGTTACTTCAATCATCGTCATAAACATGCTACCCGGATGGAGTGGAATGTGTATAATGATACCGTGATATTGGTATTTTTTTATACTCAACACCGCACATCATGAAGGTCAATGTGACCATACGGGTTCAATTTTCCCACGGAGTAAAGAAATGATAAATTGAAAAGAAAATCGCGTCCAATTATCTGTTTTTCTATGCTTTATCCTTTTAACTTTTAAAGATCCCTCTCATCCTAATTTTTAGCGTGTAGGTTACTTGCCCGATTTGTTTTTGACGTTGCAAAGTTACATCATTTCCGGATATCTACGGAGATAGAATTTTTTTCCGACTGTGTTGCTTTTATTTATTCTTCGGTTGTGGAATGTAACGATTTTATGCTTTTCGCATTGCAGGGAGTAACTACTTTTTGACCTGTTTTTTGTTCCAGTTCCATCCGTGCGTTACGTGCCACCTCTCCGCCTTGACGGGCTACGTCGGCATGGTCGTTCATTGTTTCAGGATTTGTTGCCTCCGAAATATCTTTTGTCGAAAGTTCCGCAAGCATGTTCAACACCAATTCACGATTGGTCATATTGTCGCGTAAGTTTTCTTTTTTCAAGCCTTTGAGTTTTTTGTACTCTTTTGCGGTGTATTCCGACCATGTTTTGTAAATAATATCTGTAAGTGTGGCAAAATGTACTGCTTCTTCCAATCCATGCCGTTTCCACTCGTCGGTCAGTTCTTTACGAATTTCGATGCTTTTTAACCGTTGATTAATCCAATTGTCGGAATATCCCAAACGTTTATAGTCGGTCATCGCTTGTTCTATGGACAATTCAGGATCTTGAAGCTGGTCGAGGCGTTCTTTTCCTATTTTTGCCAACCATCTTTTAAACGGTTCTGCTTTGGGAGACGGAATGGATTGAATTAAACGAAAAACCTGTTCTGTATCCGCAACATCTGTCATGCGCATTTTACCGTCGGGAGCAACCATTTTCAAACCGTGACAATTTGTCACGGTTTCATTTCCTTCTTCTTTGAGACGCTGTTTTAATTTTCGCCAATAAGCATTGGCATCAATGCTTTCTGTTAAGATATGAACTACATCGACAATGGAAAAATACCATTCTTCTTGTTCTTCGTTCCAAACGGAACGGATTTTCTTCTCTTCAAAAAGCTTGATTGAGTTTTTATTGTTCATGTTCTGTATTTTACCTTATTTTTATGTCGAATTTTGCATAACTGCAAATTTACATCATTTTTTTTATATGTAAAGTATTCTTTATTTGATTATTAAATACCATTCCACGCCGTAGCGGTCGATAAAATCGACATATTGCTTGGCAAAGAATGCGGTTTGCAACGGAAACGTATTTTTCCGTTTAATGCTTTGACATAATAGTCGGCGGCTTCTTCGGTGTTGTTGAATATTAAATAGGGCTTTACTTTCATGGTCTTAAATTTTGATGGATTTTGGTTTGCAAAATTACACCAATGTAATGACAACCCTATGTCAACAGTGAAAAGCAATAAAAATATTTTTCTGTGTTTTTTAATAGGGAATGATGGATGTATTTTGAAGTCAAGATGTTTGCGAGGAGATAAAGTTTTGTTGTTGTTTGATTTTTTGTTATTCAACTATGATGATATCACAACGGCAACTAAGCGAACAGAGTATTTGTGAAAATATGGATTGTAAAAACAACCGTTCCTTTATAAACAATTTCCTCTTCTGACACGATTTTAATTTTTATAATTGCTGTGAATCTTTTGCTCTTATTACCTTTGGTTTGTATTTCTTTATTTCAATAATTTAAATATCAAATATCTCTCTTTCTATCAGTTTAAATTTATCTTTAAGATCCTCTGCTGAATAAAAGTCAAGTAAATCTTTTTTGGTTAATATGCCCTCTTTTAGAAATTTTCTCATGTATTCTTGATTAAACTCCATTAGTAAGATTGACTTTTCTAATTGCTTCAAAATGGCCTTATTATTTTCAATATTATTATAAACAAGAGATTTTATGGATAACACTTCGTTAATGTCTTTGATGATTCTATTTACAAGAATCATTAACAAATCTTTATCTAATTCTATATTCCTTGCATTTATGGCAATATCACGAGCAAGCATATAGGCAATGGATAAATTTGAATAATCTCCTTTTTGAGAATCAACGATGGAGATGAAACCAATTCCTGAAATGTATCCAACATTTTCAGAAAATTTGAGAATAGAATTATCAACTAATGATTTGTCAAAAACAATAATACTAACTCTCCCTTCTCGATTTGCCTCTGCTTCAATTAACTGGCTCCAAGCTGTATCTGTTTTTCGAGTAAAAATATCTTTTGACTCAATTTCTCCAAGACGAATACTTTTGTCGAATTTACATTCAATAACAATTCTCAGATTGTTATCTCTGTTCACTTCGCAGACAATGTCCCCTGTTTTATTCTTTGCAATACTTCCTGTTGCATTACCAGTAAGGATCGCTCTATCTTTTAGTCGTTTTTCTTGGAAGTAATTATTTAAGTATTCTGCGATTTCATCTTCTGCCAAAATTCCTTTTATGGTTGATTTATAAAAGAGTTCTTTTTTCATCTCGAATATCATTTTAAGACTTTCGAGTTCTGTGCCCAATTCGTTGGATGTTTTAGACAAAAAAGAAGAAATCCTATCCTCCATTAATGCTAATACACCAATATATATTGCTCGCAATAACTTTTCATCTCGTTCGTTAGCGGGCAGATTGTTGAAATAGTTGAAAATAATCGGGTTTTCTATTTCAAATTCTTGTATTTCAACTCGGTTGAGTTGCTGGTTTAATTTCAGCATAGATTAAATCCTTGAATATCTATACATTCCTTTTATATTCTGTGCAAGATATTTCCCATGTGATTCAGCTTGCATAAACTCATTATAAATATATTGAGGGACATCAAAATATTGATATACAGAATTATTTAAAAATTCTATTTCTAATGTTGATGTAGCTTCATCATACCCAATTGAAGCTATGTTTGATGATTGTACAGATTTTCTTTCCATTTTTTCTAATTTTAGTTATTTAATAATTCTATCTATTTTAGGATTTTGCGCCCTCCATGTTTCAATAAATTCTTCATATTTTGGATTTTCTTCCATTTTATTACCCCAGCCACCTGGACGTAGTGAATCATTAGTATCTATCTCATCAAAAACGACAGGATCTTGACTATCAGGTCTTTTATCGTTAAGTGGTACTTTAATAATTGTTCTCATCGGTAATTTAACAGCCTCTCCTAAGATTATAGCTTCTCCCGTTTTTAGTATTGGCAACATACTTGTAAGCCCTTCCAAATTATCGGAAACTGCTCCCGTTATATATCCTCTATCAGTAGAATTAGATAGCCTTAAAGCTATGAATGTTCCACATTGAGATAGTATTGTTGAATTTATTTCAGAAGGCCGCTGACTAACAATCATAGAACCAATCCCATATTTTCGACCTTCCTTCACTATTTTTTGAACTATAGATAAAGCGCTACCTTCTGCTCCCAAATAATTATGCGCTTCTTCCATTAAAAGTAATAATGGCCTTTCTTTTCCTCCTTGTGAAAGATTTCTTGCCCAAAATAATCCATCATAAATAATTCTCAATAAAACGCCAATAATTGTGTTCAAAATTCCTATTGGAACTCCTGACAAATCTAATATAGTAATTGGTTTATTACTTCCAATCCATTGCTTTATCAAGACATCTAAGTCCTTATCCACATCTCCATTCTCATCAGGAAGCCACTCTGCTGGCTTAAAAATAAAATCAAAACGAGGAACTCGCAATTTCGAACCTAATGTATGCAATTGTTGACTATTTGAGAGAGCTGGTTCAACTGGATGCTGAACTCGATCACCATTATCTCTATTGGTATTTACCTTTTTAAAAATAGGAGAAATACCTTTGCCTGCATCTCCTTTTAGTTCGTTTTCGCCATCAACTTCATATGCTAATGGTTTACCTTCTTTGTCTGGGTAAAATTTACCTAATGTCTGAACGTAAAGATCATACCATAAATTATTCAAACTAAATGGAATCGGAGAATCAACATTCAAAGTATCTACAGTAATCCCTTTTCTTGGATTTCTTTCAACACTCTTACGTTTTTCGTTTAATACTCTCTCCAAAATAGTATTATAGTCTTTTTCATTTGTGATTCTTCCAAAACTAATTTCACATAGTTCATCAAAACTCAATGCCCAAAAAGGTAAATAAAGTTCTTTCTCATTGCTTCCTACGCTTTTATCTGCATTGATTTTAAAAACGTTTGCTTTGTCTTTTAAGGCTTGACCATATTCGCCATGAATATCAAAAACTAATATTCTAGCAGAAGGATACTTTTCTACATCAGATAAAGCATTTAATAAACTTGCTACAGTTGTAGATTTACCTGAACCAGTTGTTCCTACCACAGCCGAATGCCTTGTTACTAGCTTATTCACATCTATCAATGCAGGAATAGATTCCGCCCCAGCGATATGGCCTACATTTACAAAATAAGGTTTATCTGGTTGTCCATAAATTCTTTTTAAATCATCCTCTGAAACCAAATGTACTTCATCTCCAACTGTTGGATATTGAGATATTCCTCGCTGAAATTCGCCCGTCCTTTGTCCTTCTCCAACTAATTGAATCGTAATCCATCTATTTCCATAAGGCTGATTTTGTATTTGATTTTCGGGAACAGCACCTGCTCCAATTTGTGTAATTATACCAAATAAATAATTGTAACCTATCGGGATTTTTATAAAACTTCCAATCTGCCCAATTCTATACCCTTCTCCATTTACATAAGTAAGACCTGATAATGAATCATTAATCATGGCTACTCTTACCGTTGTACCAGTAACATCTTGAACAGAACCTAAGTACGTGGAATTAGTTTTCATACAATTTTGTTTGATTATGGCCAATTAATTCCTGTAGGAAATCTCCAAGTTTAGAAAAATCTCCAAGTTTTAATAGATGTTTTTCTTCCGTATCGGCAGTTGCTTCTATTTTTTGGATACAATGCGCAATATTATCCTCCATATCTATTTCTGCTGGAATCCTCCATTTTCCTCTAATAGTCCCAATTACAGCTTCATCATATGCCCAAATTGCAAGATTATTTCTTCTTTCCGCTCTTTCTATAGCCTCTGGATATCTTACAACCAAACTATCATCTTCTTTTTTACAAGTTAG
>CAYYUE010000053.1:0-12425 GCA_964474745.1 uncultured Bacteroidaceae bacterium
TTGAAATTAGTAATATTTTTTTTGAAGAAAAGTTTTTAAATGGTGCTTTTTTTGATTAAAAGAACATGCAATGATTGTAATTTTTTATTTTTTGGATGCAGAATTCTTTATAATTCATAATGTTCTTTACAACAGTATGAGGATGAAAACATTATAATTTTAATTTGAAAAAAATGATTATTTTTGTGGAATGATAATTGCGGTAACTTATAAATTTATAGTTGTTAATGTATTGACGTATAGTAAAAATAGTTGAAATTTAATAATGTAAAAGCCTATGAAAATAGATGAAGTTATTTCTTATTTTGAGCGACGTATCCCATTGAAATTCCAAGAGTCGTACGATAATTCTGGCCTGTTATTGGGTGATAGACAAGAAAATATTTTGGGAGCCTTAATTGCTATTGATTTGACGGTAGAGGTTATCGAAGAAGCGATTCATAATGATTGTAATCTTATTATAACCCATCATCCATTTATATTTTCTGGAATTAAGCATGTTACTTCAGATTCAGAGATTGGAAAAATGATATATATGCTTATTAGAAATAATATTGCTGTATATGTGGCTCATACAAATTTGGACAATATACGAGAAGGAATAAATGGAATTTTGGCAAAGAAAATAAACCTTACGAAAACTCATATTTTACGACCTATGCAAAACCAATTACGAAAATTAATTGTATATTGCCCTCTTCAATATGCCGAAAAAGTTCGAAGTACATTGTTCGAAATAGGAGCAGGTTGTATTGGTAATTATGATATGTGTAGTTTTAACGTGGAAGGAAATGGAACTTTTCGTGCAGGAAACAATTCTTATCCTTTTGTAGGAGAAAAAGGTCGAGTTCATATAGAAAAAGAAATTCGAATTGAAGTAATCTATCCTGCGTATATAGAACATCGCATGATAGAAAAGATGAGAGAAGTTCACCCATATGAAGAACCTGCTTATGATTGTATTCCCTTGACGAATGATTTAGAAACGGTAGGAGCAGGAATGATAGGCGAATTAGAACATCCTATGCGTGTACTTGATTTTTTAAATCAAGTAAAAGAAACACTTCAAATTCCAATAATTCGACATTCAAATTTATGCAGAGAAACCATTCGTAAGGTTGCTATTTGCGGGGGTTCCGGTAGTTTTTTAATAGATGATGCCGTGCGGAAAAAAGCAGATATTATTCTTACAGGGGATTTAAAATATCATGACTTTCAACGTGCTGAAGATAAAATTATTATAGTCGATATAGGGCATTATGAAAGTGAACAGTTCGCAAAAGAATTAATTTATTCGGAAATGTCTGAAAATTTTAGTAACTTTGTTGTCCGAATTTCAGAAAAAGGACGAAGTTTCGTAACGTATATGTAATTATAAAATAATAATTTACACAAAATATATGGCAAAAAAAATATCTGCTGCAAAAGTGGCTGAACTTGAGAAGGAGGCAATGATTAACGAAGCGATTCGCCAACAGGAAGCCGACATTATTGTAGAAAATAGACTTATTGCATTGTATACGCTTCAAAGTGTAGATTCTCAAATTGACAAAATTAAGATTATTCGCGGAGAATTGCCACTTGAGGTACAGGACTTGGAAGATGAAATTGCCGGCTTGCAGACCCGTGTTTCCAATTATGAATTGGAAATTACAAATGCAGAGAGTGCAATAACAGAACATAAAAATGCTATTAGTGAGCATAAAGAGTTAATTAAAAAGTATGAAAAACAACAAGAGAACGTACGTAATAACCGAGAGTTTGAGTCGTTGAATAAAGAAGTTGAATTCCAAAATTTGGAAATTCAGTTGTGTGAACGAAAAATAAAGGATAATACTGCTAAAATAAAAGAGAGGCAGCAACAAGCCGAAATGGCGAAAAATATGTTGGAAACACGTTCTAACGATTTGGTTTTAAAAAGAGAAGAACTTCAGGAGATAACTACAGAAAATGAAAAAGAAGAAGCAAGCTTGCTCACGAAGTCAAAAGAACAAGAAAGCTTTATAGAAGAACGTTACTTAACAGCATATAAGAGGATTCGTGGTGCAGCGCGTAATGGATTGGCTGTTGTGTTGGTTGATCGTGATGCTTGTGGTGGATGTTTTAGTAAAATACCACATCAGCGCCAAATGGAAATAAAAATGCATAAGAAAGTTATTGTATGTGAGCATTGCGGGCGTATACTGGTAGATCACAACATTGCAGAGAAAGCAACAGAAAAAATGAAATAATTGTTTTCATGGATATGTTAAGGAGCAAAAAAATTGCTCCTTTATTATTTTATAGTGGTTTAATGTAGCTAAGATGTTCAATAAGGATTTTTATTCCTAAAAGAATTAATATAACCCCTCCAGCGAATTCAGCTTTTGATTTGTAACGAAATCCGAAAACAGAACCTACTTTTAATCCAACTATTGATAATATAAATGTTGTGATACCAATAAGAGAAACTGCTAATATTAAATTTACATCTAAAAAGGCAAAGGTAACTCCTATCGCGAGTGCATCAATGCTGGTTGCGATAGCAAGTAAAAGCATGGTTTTAAATTTTAAAGAACCGTTTGGTTTTTCTTCTTTTTTAGATAAAGATTCTCGAATCATATTGATTCCAATCAATGCTAATAATGTAAATGCTATCCAATGATCAATAGTCGTAATTTTGGTTCGAAATTGGCTACCTAAAAAATACCCTACAATAGGCATTGCTGCTTGAAACCCTCCAAACCAAATTCCTACAGTTGAAGCATTCGCAATAGTGATTTTTCGAATGGATAACCCTTTGCATATAGAAACGGCAAAGGCATCCATAGAGAGAGCAATGGCTAAAGCTAATAGTGTAATAAAATTCATAAATATGTATTTGTTTGAGATAAGTCGTGAAAAAAAATGTAGATAGGAGAATGTTTTTTTAATTTTATTTCAAAAATAGCATTACATATATCATTAAATTATTGATAATGTTATCATTACATGATAACATTATTTCCCCCATCACGCGGCAAAGGTACATTAAAAATTTTATATATCAAAAATGATACACTTTAAGATAATTCATATTATGGAATTACTGATTTTAAGATGGTGTAATACCATCTATATGCTTCTGAAAAACTATAATTTGTTTTTCAGAGTGAAAAAAATAAAAAGTGCCAAATCGCATATTTAAGGTCGTAAGCTATTGAGAATTACAGTTACATTTTCGTCACGTCGATGTTGTAATAGTTCGTCAAAACTGGTATTGCACTCTTGAGAAAGAGCTTCTACTAAAGGTTTGGCTACAAAAAGAAACATATTCAATGAAATAATAGTAAGGATTAAATCTTCAAAAGTAACGGAGCGTATATTTCCTTGCTGAATCTCAAATTCTAATTCTTTTCTTGTTTTTTCACATGTAATTTGCAGTAATTTTCCGATCTTTTCTTGAACTCTTACAAATCGTTCAGGTTTCATTGTTATTTCATGAATAATAAAAAGTGCTATTTTCGGATCTTTTGTAAGCATATCACATTGCCATTCTACAAAACGACGAATTTTTTCAATAAATGAAACCTCTGTTTTATCTATAGTAAGTAGTATGTTAGACAATATTTTCAATTTTTCGTCGAAAACGGCTTCGAACAGTTGCAATTTCGTACGATAATAATAATGAACCAAAGCTTGGTTACAACCTACTTCCTTTGCAATTTCTGTGGTAGAAGTAGCATCAAATCCTTTATCGATAAACAGACGTTCTGCAACTTCAAAAATCCGCTGTTCCAAGTTGGTATCTTTCGTTTTATCAGTTTTAGACATTTATTTAATAACTTTATTAATTTACAAAATTACTACAATCATACAATATAACCAAATATATATTGTATTTTATAATACTGTACTTTCGGTAATTTTACCTTTTATTCAATCCAAACCAAAAGGTAATACATCGTGGATTGTAACCTTTTGGTTTGAATAAAACAACTATTTCTTATCGATGAGCTTGTGGTTCCGTTAATTTGGTCAATTTCCGGCTTGCAAGCATGCGGCATTCGTATTGAGCATCTTCAAATGTCATTGGAAATGGAGGTGTTTTTTGTGTAAAAGAGCTGGCTCCATGCAACGACCCTGTAATTCCTAGTTCGCGGGCAACTTTTAAATAACGAATGGCATCAATAACAACTCCGGCACTATTAGGCGAGTCAATAACTGATAATCGAGCATCTAAGGAAACGGGAGAACCGCCGAACCCTTCTAACTCCAAGTGAAAATTAGCGACTTTATTGTCCCCATAATATTGAATGTAATTTGAAGGACCCGCATATAAGAATGATTCGTGAGAATCGATGCCACGAATATCGTGTTGGCAACGAATAACGTTTTCTTTACTGATTTTTTTCGATTTTAAACGTGATGTATTCAACATATTTAAAAAGTCGGTATTTCCACCTACATTTTCCTGAATATGGCATTTGACTTTATGCCCGCGAGCAAATGCTAATTCTTGAAGCATTTGCGAAAGTATACTGGCTCCGAATTGTGATTTCATATCATCTCCGACAATTGGTAACCCTGCATCGATGAATTTTTGCTCCCATTCGGGATTTGAGGCAATAAATACTGGAATACAATTTAAAAAAGCAACTCGTGCATCGATGGCACATTGTGCATAAAATTTGGTTGCTTCTTCACTCCCTACAGGTAAATAGTTAATTAAAATATCAGCGTTGGTGTCTTTTAATATTTTTACAACATCAACAGATGGAGCTTTGCTATCAACTACAAAAGTATGATCTTCTGGATAGTTTTTCATGTGTTCCGATATTCCATCTAAAATGTGACCTTTTTGGACAACAACATGGCTTTTTGGAAATTTTTCCGGTTCTACAATGTGAATGGTACAATTGGGTTTCGCATAGATTGCTTTATCAAGAGTTTGGCCTACTTTGCGTTTATCTATGTCGAAAGCCGCTACAACTTCAATGTCCGAAGCCGTATAACCACCAATATTAGCAGCCATCATACCTTGAGATGTGTGTTGATTTTTGAGATTTCCATAAAATTCCAACCCTTGGACAAGTGCCGATGCACAATTGCCGACACCGATAATTGCAATTTTTATTTTTTCCATCTTATTCTATATTAAGCAATTTTTAATTATTATTATTTCTTGTTTATATACTATTATATTCTTCTGTTAAATCTGTTATAGATGTAATAATGCTATCAGCATCAGGTGTTTCTGTAGGATTTTCTCCCCACCCTTTTCCTTTTAACCAAATGGTTCTGCAGCCGATCGCTTTTGCAGGAACGATATCTTTTTTATAAGAATCGCCAATAACCGTACAACTTTCGGGGCGCAGTCCTAATTGTTGTATGGCTAATTGAAAAATTTTTTTATCAGGCTTAGAAATACCTACTTTTGCACTCTCAATAACCGTTTCAAAATAATGTGATAAGCCAAAATCGTCGAGTACAGAATGAAGGTTTCCGTAAAAATTAGAGACAATGGCTAAACTGTATTTAGTTTGAAGTTTTTCTAGCATTTCACGTACTTTTTTAGTGTTTTCAAAAGCTACGGCATAACAATGTTCTACCATTTCCGGAACATGCATGAATCCGTTGGTTACGTTTTGTTTTTCTAAATATTCGCATTGATAATTTATTTTTTTATTTAGAATTTCTTTGAAGGTATATGTGGATTTAATTTCATTTTTTTCACTTAGCTTACGCTCTGCAAAAACATATGCTTCGCGTAATTGATTGTCTGAAAATTCAGGATGAAACTTGCGGTGTTCAGCGAAAAAAATATTGCTCCAATGAATACCATTAGTATCCAGTGTTCCCCCGTAGTCGAAAATAAAAGCATGTTGTTTGGATGTCATATTATTTTTACTATATGTGTTTGTTAAACGAATAAGGCTCACACCGATAATAATCCAAAATAACTCGCTAATTCTCATAATAATGCCTATAAAAACGCCATTGGAAGCCGCGTAACCGATACTGGACAATGCAAGTGCTAATCCTCCTTCGCGAGTTCCCAGTTGCATTGGGGAGAAAAAGAGTATATTGGCAAAAAGAGTTGTTTCGGCACTAATAATGATAGCTCCTATAAAGTTGAGATCGAAACCAATAGCACGCATAATAAATAAAATTTCCAGGCACCCTATAATTCGTGACATGGTTTCGTAGAATAAAGACTTGAAAAATGCTCCTCTATGGTTCTCATATAGATCTATAATTTGTCGGTCTATTTCTATAAGATGATTTTCAAAATCCGGAGTCATTCTTTTAGCAACCAATTTTCGTAAAAAAGGTATACGTTGTAAAAAGTTGAAAAAACTTACGATGAGCCCTTTTCTATATCCTTTTATGATGAAAAAAATTGCAATAAGACTAATTCCGATGAATATCCAACTACATACTTGAACAGTTATTGATGCGTTTATATAGAATAATATTAAGATGCAACCCAAAGTCCAAAAAACAAAATGCGACAAAATATGCATGATGGAATATGTAATAACTGAAGAAGTTGCTTTGTTAATTCCTATATGATCTTTCAATGCTAAGATGCGGTAAGGCTCACCTCCTAAAGCCATAAATGGAGTGATATAATTGATGGCATAACCACTAATGGTTAATTGTAACATTTTCATATATGAAACTGCTTTGCGTTCTTTTTTTGAATGGAATGTAAGCAACTCCCATGCTCGTGCGTTCATAGGGTAAACTACCATTCGCAGTGCAATGATAGGAATGAACCACCAACCTACTTTCGATAAGTTTTCGACCAACGTTGCCCATCCCAGATTGTAAAGCAGGATAGTAATGGCTATAATTCCTATTCCAAAGAATATTATTTCGTATTTTTTCGTTTTCATATTTTATTGAACATCCTCTACTACTTGTTGTTGAAAATAAGAAGCGAACTTCTCTTCTTTTCGAATTAAATAAATTAAAATACCGTTCATAACCACTATGTCGAAAATAAAATAAAGCCATGGTAAATCTATAAACAAACAAAAGAATAAAAATAGTACTCGAGTGTTAAATTGTAAAATGTTGGCATATTTCATGAAAGGTTTATTTTTGCTTCTTAACTCTTGGGTTAGGTCTACAGGAATGATCGTATTATATTTTTCCTTTAAAGCGGTTAAGAAACGTTGCATTTTAGGAGAAAAGAATTCTTGCTGAACAGTATAATTCCGATAAAACCAAAGAAAGACTATGCGTATAAAATCTTTTGGGAATCTTAGTTTCTTTAAATCCTGGGTTAGATCTTTGGAATTATCCAGTTCACTACCTTTTTTTCCGTTGACAAAATATAAATGAATGTTTCTATAGTAATCAGCCATAGAGGCATGTATAATGTGACATACACCTGCTATGGATGCCAATATCCATATCCAGCTTCCGAATCCGTTATGGTATAGACGGAGAGCTATTGATACGTAAATAGTAATAAACCACAAATCTCCTGCTAATCCGTCGAGGATGCGCCCGAGTCGAGTGTGGTTGTTGGTTATACGAGCCAATTGTCCATCCGCACTATCGAAAGAGTTTGCTAATACAAGTAAAAACATGCCTAATATATTTATTCTTATATTATTAGAATAAAATAATATGCCCGCAGCTATCCCAATAAAGATGCTGGTTATGGTAATCATATTTGGGGTTATACCGAATCGTTGAGCTAATTTAGCCCATTGATAACCGATTGGGCGATAAAAATGGATATCGATAGGTTCTTCTGTATCTTCTGATTTTAAGGATGCTAAAAACTTATCTTCGGAAGCTTCTCCGTTTTTATCAAAGTTCTTGATTTGGGTGAGCGTATGTTGTACGATAGCTTTCGAAGCTTGGTTTCTGCAGCTACTGAAGCTTGGAAAATCATTTACGTCAATAATATAGATACCTCCTTTTGCATCTATAATAGCATCACCTCCGTATATATCAAGTTCGATACTCTCTGCAGCGCAATTTGCAATATTTTCTAATTCATCTTGGTTGAAATCATTTACAATGTCCGATGAATTTATAGTATTGCCGAATTTGTCTTCTTTTGGAACATGCCAATAAAAGAATGAGGTTCCATATACGCCATAGAATTTGATTAAACTGCCCTCGATATGTTCCGAAATTACAGCATGAAATATACCTCGTTTTGCATAACTTTGTAATATGAGGTTGGCTTCTTCAAATGTGTGGGGACGTATTACATCACTAGATTGCATAGTTTGAAAATCAGCTCGTTTTATCCAAAAAAGACCTTCTTTAATCCAATGTATATTGTGTATATTGTCTGTTTTTGTAGAGATAATGGTGCTTTTGGGAGTTGGAATATTTTCATCTAAGCAACGAGTGAGGGTTGCTCGATAACAATTTTTACACGCTTTTGCAGAATTTAATACGAGAGTTCCCATTTTTTCCCATGATTCGAGTAAGTCTAGAACTTGTGGATGGCGGGCCATGCTGATTACATAATCGGGCGGTTGTTCTGAGTAGGTTAAAATTTCAAATTCGTCAATAATTTTTGTTTTATGGCCTTTTTGCTGTAATTGAGTACATACAGCATCTATAATGGCAGCATCTTTATGAGAGCTGTTGGGTGAAAAAACAGCATTACGCTTGATGATTAAGATGTCGTTATTATCTTTTATAGAATTTAAAAAACGATCAGCTTTTTCAATATCAGAAATATGATCAATGTCGATGATGGTATCGAAAGAATAGGCTTTTACATTACAATGTTCCGAAATGAGAAATTGTTGATAGTTTCGCATGCGTTCGATTCCATTTTCGACGGCAATAGTAGCATACTGAATAGCTTTATTCCGCAAGCAGTATATTCCTCCTGAAACACATTTGGTTTGGAGTGTTTTTTTACTTGTAAATTGGAGAATATTTTGATTATTATCGGTTTCGATCCACAATGGTTTTTCATCATCAACAAAATTGCTGGTAGCCATTAATGCGTCTACTTCTGGGTTGTTACGAAATGACAGGATGTAATTTTCGAATTCATTTTCATTGAATATAGTATCTACTGTGGTTAAGCACAGTTCGTTGGGATGTGTTTGATTAATAATTTCGTAAAAACTATGTAATGAGCTGGGAGTTGATTTGCATAATATTTTTGTTGGAATGTTGATGTCCAATGATTCGAGCAATTTTTTCAACTCTTGTGATTGTTCATTAATAATAATGGTAATCGAAGTTGCGTTGTTGTGTTTAAAAATGCGAATGAGCCGTTCAATTAAGGTTTCACCATTCACTGTTACCATTGGTTTTGGTTTATGGAATCCTTCGTTGTGTAAACGACTTCCTTCTCCTGCTGCTATTATTGCGTAGTTCATTATGTGTTATCTATATTAAAATGTAATACGTAATCGAAATCGAATCCCCCATTTGGCGATTCCAGGATTATCTAAATAAGTAAAACGTCGTACATAATCTAAACGTAAAACTTTAAAAATGTTGTCAATACCAATATTTCCTTCTATGTATGGCATGTTATTGAGGCTAAAAGTATTTGAAACTCCTTCTGTAGTAGTTGGAAAAGGAATTAGATGAGGATTGTTTTCTGCGTCGGGTATATTGTTTGAGGAAACATATCCCCAAACCGACTTGATGGCGAAACATTCACGCCATTTTAATTTTCTGATGAGAGGGATTCTGTTGAATAGGAATCCATTGAAGTTGTAATTGAAAATAATTTGCGCATATTGTTCGCTTACAAATTCGAAATAATTCATAAGATTGAATGCTTCATCTTGATATGCCCAATTTTGATTTGCATGATGTACGAACAGAAGCGAATAAGGAACGTTTCCGAATATTTTTCCGGCACCAATTGTTAAGTCGGCAAAACCGAATGAAAGAACAAACCATCGTTTTTGAAATTCTAATTCTACTTTATGATAAGTAAAATCGGCTCCAAAGACAGGTGCTCCAAATGTGTAATCAAAAGTGTATATGGGCGCAGTGCTATTAAATGAGATTCGGTAACGTTGTTGTTGATAAAACTTTTCGTTTTGTGCGTACCGTAAGCCAATAGTGAAATTAGCGGTAGTAAGAGGATTGTAAACAGTGTTGCCGTCGACAGAAGTGAAATTCAAATTTGCCAACGGCTCCTGTTGCAAAAGTTCGGTTTTTAGCCGGATAGCTAATTGCCGATTCGTTTCATATTCATATTGTAGCGAAAGGCTACGGTTAAAGGTCATTTTGTCAATATTTCCACGATTGAACGAGAGGAACAAACGGTCAGGCGTTCCCATAAGAAGTTCTTGTCCTGGAATATCTGTATTGTATTCGTATGATAATGTCAATAAATTTAATGGAAATTCCCATTGGTTATATTTTTTTTCATTGAACGTATACATAGCACTAGCTTTATACTTGAGGCGTTGATCAGTGGTTCCGAAAGCTAGAAATCCTTCGAAAAAAAGACGTTTATTAAAATTCATGTTCGTTTTTCCCCCAATACGGAATCGTACTCCTTCTATTGAGTTCCAACTTATGGTGTTTTCTACAGGCCCCCAATCAAATTTTCCAAATTCTACATATCCGGAAGTAAATGCCATTATTGTATTTATGGCTGCCTTGTAGAATGTTACATTATTTAGATTATTGATAATGTCATATGTTTTTTCTTCTGATTCAGTAAGAGGTGCAATGCGATTTTCGGTCCAGTAGGTGTTGGTTTGTTTATTATAATTTGGAATCCGTTGCGTTAAATCATGGCTATTGTAAAAATTGGCCTCCATAGGTTTGTTGAATATAAAATCTCTATAAGCATTGGTTTTTCTTCCATGCATGTGGAGTCCATATCCACTAAAATCGATAGTTAATTTATCTAACGTTAAACAAAGTTGATTATTGTTAAGGTCATATTCCTGTTCAAGTAGCAACCCTTCTACGAAATTAACTCCTGATCCTGAAGGAAGTTCCATTCTGATTTTACGAACGGTGTAGTTACTATCTTTTGTGATCCAGAAATTTCCACTGAATCCAAAGTCTTGTTTGTTAGCCGGCGTGAATGCCAAATTGATACAGCTGTCTCCTTTATAGAACGTGGTATCAATAATATAGAAACGATAAAAACGAGTAGCATAGGGGGATAAAGGAGATATAAATTCATTGCTAAGTAATGATATGGAGTTTTCATAAATATTAATTTCTCCAAAAATTTGTTGCATTATATATTCTAAACTTTGAGGATCTAAAAATTTGCTTATTTCCACATCTTTGGATCCAACAATCATTTTTTTAAAATTTTCCGGATTTTTTCTGTAATAAATTTCGGATAGAGTTTCCATGAAATAGAAAGGGATATAGTTCTTCCCATTTAATTCAGAAACCTGCAAGTTGTCGAATACAAAGTCAATTTTGTTGAATGGTTTTTTGTATCGAGCACTATCACTAATGTTGGAAATAGAAAGTTCCATTTTTTCATGTTTCCGATATTGATAGTATTCATTATGGGCTAGGCTGTTTTGATTTTTGTGTTCCTGTACTTTTCCTATTAATTCCACAGCGGGATTGTTTTTGCGCGAATATTTTTCGCGTTTAGCTGTAATTTGTGCCGTATGCAATACAATAGACTGTGGTTTCATTTGAACATTAAGTGTTTGTGTCCCTTTGCGCTTTACTTTTATTCTCATTTTTTCGTAACCGGTATATTGAACAGTTAGCGTATCAATCCAACCAGAGGAATTGATTGTAAAGTACCCTTCTCCGTTGGTTGTCGTTCCTGAAATACCTTTACTTCTATTATACGAAATATTCACATATGGCAGCCCTTCTCCTGTATTTGCATCCGTAATACGTCCGCTTATAATCATCTGCTGAGCGATGCTGAATATTGGTATTAATAAAAAGCAATTACTCAACAGTAATTTTCGAATGTGCGCGCGTTTTATAATTTTGTATGTCGTAGATACTATTTTCAATGTTGTATTTATATTCCCGTTTGTGTAATCTAAACGATTTTAAGTTCGAGGCAAGAAGTACTATACTTTTCCGAGACGTGTAAGCGTGTAATCTTCGCCGATAGCAGGTATCCCTAATACATAACCTCTAATAATAATTTCATTTGGAGAGCTTATTGGTTTGATTTTTGCTCCGAACCATCTTCCTTTTCGAGGATCATAAATATCTCCTTTTTCCCATGCTTTAGTTTTTTCATTGTATTGTAGATTCTTAAATAGAAGAACTTGATTCCCAGGAATTTTTCGTAATTTTGGATCTGGATTTTTATCGTCATAGCGAATATTTCCATTTGCATCATATAGATCGCGTAACCATATGATTCTTCCTGAGTAATTTCCATTCGTAGTTTTGTATATTTTGATATGCATTTCTTCTCCGGCACGTACAAAATGATATGTTCCCACAATTTGATCGGCAGAAGTTCCCGTTTGAGAGAAACCTAGCGTTATTACCAG
>CAYYUE010000054.1:0-12323 GCA_964474745.1 uncultured Bacteroidaceae bacterium
TATAAAAAGTAGAATGAAGGTTATCGTATAAACAGCCTGCAGTTGAATGTATGATATAGGTATTTACATGAGCTGAAAAGTTTTCGACTTGTAAATTCATGTTAATTATTGCTTTAAGTCTTTGGGATTCTTATTTTTCCAATATTTTATTATCAATAGAATCTTTTTATCAAAGAATGAAAATATAGTATATATCAAACAGTTATATCGAAACTGAATACATAGGAAAATTTTTTCAAGGATTTTTTGGAATTGAATTTGTTCATTAAAAAAAAAGTATGTAGGTTTGCAAAATATTTTAATAATCGAAAACTGAATCGAATCTATTTTCAAGAAATTGAAATAGAGGGATTTCTAAAAACAAATTAAGATTTAAAATGGAAGATCTAAGCGAAAGCAAAAATACAAATGCTGAAATTTCGCAAAGCGAAGTTGAAAACAAGGCCAATTCAGTGGAAAACACAGAAATAACTTCGGCTATTGCACCCGAAGTTATTGCAGAAAAATCACAAGAACCACTAACTGCTGTTCATAATGAAGAAACCGTTGAGGAAGGAAAAGAGGAGGAAGGTGTCGTTGAGAAGATGGTGGAAGAAGAACCTGTAGCAGATTATAGCAATTTCTCTCGTGAAGAGTTATTGACTGCACTTAAAGAGCTATTGACGAATGATGTAAACCAGATTAAAAATCGTATCGGATTATTAAAAACCGCTTTTAATGCTGCTACAAAAGAATTTCAGAAAATAGCTTTTGAAAAATATATCGCCGAAGGGGGAAATAAAGACGAATACCAATATCCGGAAGACCGTGTAAACGAAGAATTTAAAAAGAATTTCAACATATACAAAGAGAAGCGCCAACAGTATTTAGACGAACAAGAAATCATAAAAACTAAAAATCTTGCTCTTAAACAAGAAATTTTAGAAGAGCTAAAAAAACTTGTTGATTCGGAAGATACATTGAAAAAAACATACGACAATTTCAATGCCTTACAAGAAAAATGGAAATCTATCGGCGATGTTCCTCGTACTGAAATTAATAATCTTTGGCAAAGCTATCATTTTCTTATCGAAAAGTTTTTCACTAAAGTGAAAATCAATAAAGAGTTGAAAATGCTCGATTTGAAACGTAACCTAGAGCAAAAAATAGAACTTTGTGAAAAAGTGGAAGAATTAATTATGGAAACTTCCATTACCAAATCGTTCAAATTATTGCAAGAATACCGTGAGCAATGGAAAGAGATAGGTCCGGTTCCTTCTGATAAAAATGATGAAATTTGGACTCGGTTTTGCAACGCTGCAGAACAAATCGATATGCGCCGAAAAGAGTATTATGAACAGCGCAAGGAAGAGCTGGATAAAAATTTGTTGGCAAAAACGGCTCTCTGTGAAAAAGCAGACGAATTAGTTGCCCAAAATCCCGAATCTATTAATGAATGGAACAATATTTCCAATGAGTTAAATGATTTGTTGAAGGTTTGGAAAACAATAGGCAGTGTACCAAAAGAAGTAAATGAAGAAATCTGGCTTCGATTTAAATCTGCATTAGACAAATTCTTTGAAGCAAAAAAAGAACATTTTGACAAATTGAAAGACGAACAAACGAATAACTATAATTTAAAGATAGATCTTTGTTTGCAAGCGGAAGCCATTGCGAAACGTGATGACTGGAAATATGCCACTGACGAGTTATTGAAATTGCAAAACAACTGGAAGAGTATTGGAAGTGTATCGCGTAAAGTTTCTGATAAAGTTTGGCTTCGTTTTCGTTCTGCTTGTGATGATTTTTTCGCCCGTAAGGCTGAATTTTATTCTACATTAAAAAGCTCGGAATTAGAAAACTTAGCCAAAAAACGTGAGATTATTGAAAACGTAAAAAGTTTTGAATTCGGCGAAGACAAAAACGAAAATTTGAATATTATTAAAGATTTTCAACGTAAATGGGTCGAAATAGGACATGTGCCTATCGCAGAAAAAGATAATTTGCAAAAAGAATTTCGTGATGCTATTAATACACATTTCGAAAAATTGAAAATCAGTGCTCGCGAAGCTCAAGAAACGATATATCGTGAACGTTTAAAAAATATTTCCGGAGATATATCTCGATTTGCATCTGAAGAAAGACGGGAGCTGTCAGATAAAATCCAAAAATTGAAAAACGACCTTATTTTATGGGAAAACAATCTTGGATTTTTAGCGAACTCTAAACAAGCGTCCTTATTAAAGGAAGAATTTGAAAAGAAAATGCAGTCAGCTCGGCAACAAATTGCTTTATTGGAAGCGAAACTCAAAATCCTTATTGAAACGAAAAACGAGTCTGAAAATAAAAAAGAAAATCCTGCTGAAGGCAAATAGCATATGATATTGCCAATAGGCGTATGCTCCTTAAAAAAACACCAAAACAGATATAACTGTTTTGGTGTTTTTTATTTACCCTTAACATCGCTGTCTCTTTCAAAATTTACGACTCTTTTAACCGAACACTTTTCTAAAATGAAAAGCGAGCCGTTAATCCGCCTTTTGTTGTCGAATTTGGATACGAATTGGAGATAAACGGTGTATTGATTGTCGATTCGAAAAAGGCTCGTATCGTAAGATTTGTTGTTAATGCATATTCCGCCGACAAACCAATAGTCCACACTTCAGAACCCGACGATATTTGACTTACATTTTGATCGACTTGGCGCAATGTTGTTTTATTTACATTACGAGTAACATCGGCTCTTACAATAATATCGCTTTTCAAATTCAATGTTTTTTCACTCGTTTTTATACTAAATGCTACGTCTTTGAATCGGTATCCTAACCCCACTACAATAGCGTCGCGTGAAGTTTCGGTTAATTGATTATTCGCAAAACTCAACGATAAAGTACGATCTTTTCGAATCTCAAAATTGGCTTGAATGTTATTTACCAATCTCATATCTATTTTAATAAGCGGACTAAATTGCTCTACCAATTGTATTTGTTCGATTGTTTCTTTGGGAATATAATTCCCGCTTATTTCATTCAGTACCGTCTCGAATCCGTAATCGTAACTCAATGTATTAGCGATACGAGGATCAGTGTAATAGTTTCCAATGGTATATGTTGATGCATATCGATGAGAAAGAGCTATATTCGTAAACCATTTTTGAATTAATGGAATTCTATTTAATCCGTTATACGTTATCGACCAATTCGGCAATGGAAAATTAAAAAACGGCGACAGGCCTACGTTGGATGCTTTTTTCCCGGTATAAGTAGCTAAAAACGCGGATAAAAGCACCTGTTGGGAACTGGAATTGTACCCATACGGGAAATATGCGTTGGCAATGGTATCGTAAATCATTTGATCTGTCATTGGATCCGGATTCTGTTCGGCCAAACGAGTTGCAATAATATTCCTATTTTGAATAAACGATTGAAACAGATCATCGCTATTGCCAAATGCTGTAGAAAACATCCACACGGAAGCCGAATAGGCTCCGTTATTTGTAGGAGTAATGGGTCCGTTTACATATCCTAGATTCGGATCGTATTTGTAATAACTGGATGCATTGTTAGATTTATTTCGTGCAAAAGTCAAATCAATCTTCAAGTCGCGAATGGGTTCCAACGATGCCTGTAGTGAAAACGTTTCGTTTACCTTGCCTTGATGAGGGGTATTCATCAATGAATCTACGGACAAATAATTATTATCCAATAAAAAATCGATAATATCATGCTGCGAACCCAAAACAAATCCTAATCCGGGAGCCCAACTATTTGCATTATCCAATCCAAAAATGGTAGCCTCCGGCATAAATCCGGGTATTAATGTCCCTGCGGATTTTGTGTATAGTATCGATACTGTTTTTATTCCGGTAACAAATCGGATTCCAAAATAACCGACTTCCCGCATCATCCGTTTGAACGCACTTTCTGTAGAATCGGATTCCTCTGTTTTTTTACCTTTAGAATCTTTTTTGTTGATATCGAACGGGGATTGCGTATTCATTTTATTTTGCGATACATTCGGTCTATTGAGGTTCGGCTGATATGCACGCTTTATGAATGTAAATTTATTATAAAGTGTGGGCATCGTAGCTGTCCCTTGAGCTGTAAAAGTGTATGCATTTTCAATAATGCTTCCCATTCGGGTTAATGCCGCAGAAGAACCGCTATAAGTATATTCGGTTCGATACGACAACGGTACTCGCAAAAAGTCCAGATAAGGCAGCTTGTTAATCGGCAAATCCCAATTGGCCGTTAGTTGCTGTCTAAAATTTTGCATCGTTCCAAATCCTGCTATACTTTCCCATATGGAATCGCGAGCGGTTCGGGTGTCTATTTTTCCCATGGGTTCATCAATACGTGCATTAGCGGTTGCATCGTACTGAAGACGAAAACTCTTTGTCAAATCGTATTGAATATTATAAATCCGATCCCATGTAAACTGTTTATAATAAGTAGGCCTTATGATAATATCGCCCGAACTTTTGTTTCTCAGTTTCGTTTCTTGAAAATCGCGAAAGACTTCGGTTCGAAATGAAAAACTCTTCAATTGGTAATACAAATTAATATCTTTGAATATTCGCCAATTTTTATGTTGAAAAGCTTTGGTATTATTAAACGGTTTCCATGCCTTTGGTGTAAGAGCATAATTATACCCGAAACCACCTCTATGCTGGTCTTTTTTATAATACTCTATATCGATGTTTTGTGAACGTTCATTGGAGTATGCATACGAGAAATTGAAATTCTCGATTTGATAAAACTTTGGTTTTAGGGCATCTTTTCCTACACGTTCTTTCCGGACATTAATAAAATTCAAATTCGTTCGCGACAACCGTTCTTGGGTCATATCCTTGATAGAATCGCGTTGTTCTTTTGTGGCATATGTTTTAAGGTCGTCTTTTAATAACACATCGGGATCCAAGGGATTGTACTCAGGGCTTCCGATTTGATTGGAATGATCAAAGTGCATGGGAATTCGTAAACCCCAATTTTCAGGGAAAAACTTACCCAATTCCAAATTCAGGGCGACTTCAACATCCATCCGATTCACTTTATCCAAATCGGCATAATTTTGCCCTAATGAGCCAAAACCTGCGGATGTATAAGCTCCATATACGGACAAATCTCCTAAGTCAGCCAAATTTGTTCGCGCCAGAACCGTTGCAGCCCATCCGCCCTTACTGCTGTATTCGGCCAATCGCAACTCGTTAACCCAAACAATAATAGATTTGGGAAGCATATTGTTGCCGTCCGATAATGATTCCTTCTTGGGATTCCGAACACCGATCATAATAACACGTACGCTTCCTATATTAGGGGTCCCTAATACAGTGTATTTCTTATTGTTATGATATTCCGAATACAATAGATTGTTTGTGTGTTCTGTTGAACCATTGCGAATTAACGTATTCCGGTTTTCTTTTACTTCTACTAATTTTTCCAAATCAATATCTACCTTATTATCTTCGGGCCAAATAGCATAAGCGTCGGATGCTCCTGTTCCCCAAGTCGTTAATTTTAAAGGCACTTCATACTCATAGTAATTATTTGTAAAATCAGAACCTACCCTAACAAACAACGCTAAATCATCATCTTTGAGATTGTCCGCGTTAAACATTTTTTCAGCATGAACAAACATCTTTAATTTCTTGAAATACCGAAAATCATACGTTGTATTTTTGTAGATTGCGCGAGCATCTCCCGATGACAAATCCTGTATTTTCAACTGGATAGATTGTTCATTCAATTGATATGAAGAAGAAGTATTGTACCAACTTTCCCGTTCTATTCCCGGAGGCAGCACATACGGAACAGGTTGGCGAGAGCCATTTTCTTCAATATTGACGGTGGATATGGTAAAATTGGTATTAGCGGTGACTCCGGAAGGATAATCGCCAGGCTGTAACAAATCTTCATCGTATTTACGCCAAGTTCCATAAACGAGTTCCAACGTAGCAAAACGCAATATTACGGGTTGTTCGAATCCTTTCATAAACATTCTCATAAAACGAATGGATTGGAATCCGTCAATCGTTCCGACTTTCTTTTCCGGATTTCGAATAGGTATTTTAAATTGATACCATTTACAATTAACAACTTCGCCATTGGGTAATTTTATACCGGTTGCCTCTTGAATATCGGTAATATAATTTTCTCCTATCATCATTTTCTCAGGCGATAAATCGATACTATATTGATAATAATTTTCCGTTTCACTCAATGTATTATCTCTATTGATGTCCTCCACATTGGGAATGTTGGTTGCCGCGGTAGCATATCCTTCGGTATTATCGGAAGATACGGGAGAATTACCTTCCGCATTATTAAAGTATTTATACCGGTCGTTAATTTTCACGTCTTCATTATCCCATTTTCTACTTCTGAAATACGTATAATCATCATTGGACGGATCTGAGGTTGCCTTTTGATAGGCTTGAGATGCATTACCATATTTCGTCGCAATTTCATTAATGTAATTCGTAAAAAAGGAATATTCATCGGTACTGCTTAATCCGTCGTATCCTACATCCTGATACTTGCGAGCAGCCTCGTTATTATCAAAAGCATTTACTAAAGCCTGCAGTGTTGGTACGCGTCCCCAAATGGTTGTATCCACATCGATTACGTTCTCGCTTGTAGGTAATCCATTTTCGTAGCTCTTACGTCCGTCACGCAGTATATCTTCGGAGATATCTCCCAGATTAAAATACAGCTTACCTCCTGTATGATTGGGATCCTCTATAAAAGGATCCATCAACCAAAACTCTATCGTTTCAATATTTTGAGTTTCAAAATCGGTATAGTCCAATTTTCGCATAATCCCGCCCCATCGTGTATCCGGGCGTTCCAAGCCTCCATTTTCGTTTATTCCAAAACTATAGGCCGATCTATTTACATCGTAATTATACGGGCCTTTTTCGGACGGATAAAATGCCAAGTTCAGTTCATATATATTCGTTGTTTGCCCTGCTGCCAATTCTTTGTTTGGAAATACTTCTTGTTCGGATATTCTTCGAGCATAAGGCTTGGATTTATCATCCGCAGAAATATTTGATGGAGAATTACTGCTATAAAAAATATCATCAATTCGATACCATGCTAACTTTGCTCTGTTAAACCCATAGGCCAATCCTGTTCCAACAGCCGTTTCAGGAAACATCGGCAACTGAGTGGAAGCATCTTGCGGAGTGCTGGCTAGATTCCAATATCCGACACTCATTAAATCAATACTTGATTTTGCGCTTTCAAAATCATCGACATACGAAATTCCTTTTTCATCTCCGACACTCGAAATGCCAGGTATAAAATGAGCAAATTCAGCATTAACGGTCAATACGGAAGGGGCTTTGGTTTGAATACCGGGGAGTAAATCCACTAATTTTGTAATAAATGGAACCTCTTGTTCAAAATTAAGGTCCAACCCCCAAATCGTATTCGAAATAGGTTCATCTCCAAAATTATTTTTAGCCGTCAACGGTTTCTGATGAAGGTTCATAACGGTTGCTCCCATATTGAACTTGGGATTAAACGCATAATTGATATGCAATCCCATCATCCGTTTGGTCATCATACTAAAAGAATTGCTTTCGCTGGTAATACTGATAGGAGTTCCGGAATTCAAGATACTTTCATTGATAATACGTACTTTTCCCATCATATAATCCACTGTATAATCCACATCTTCTATCAATGGAATTCCCCCTGCGGTAACACGAACGGATCCTTGCGGAATATTAAATCCTAATGATATTTCACCACTCATTGCGGTTGTATAAGATCCTTCCAAATAGTATTTGTTTTGATCGGGATATTGTTGTGCCAAGGTCTTGGTTAAGGTATACAACGAGTCGAAACAGTATTTACTTGCCCACGTGGCATCCCCTATAAGTGTTCTTAAATCTTTTCCAAAAGGTTCCACATAAGGGAAATATATGCGTCCTGTGGATGCCTGAATAATGCCGCCGGCAGAAGATGCGTTATCCAACCAGTCAAACATTCCGTCGGGATATGGATTTTGTTGGCCATCCATTCTATCCAAACCGAAAAGCTCAACCAAAGGGATTCCTTTTTTAGGTCCATTGGAATAGTATCCTGTGGGAACTCCTCCTTCATCGCCTTCGTAAAGTATATTTAACCGGAAGTTTGTAGAACTGATTTGTGTGCTTTTCAAAAAATACACGTTTTTCATCATCAGTCTCCAAAGTGGTCCTTTGGTATTTATAGAAGAACTTTTCAGCAATTTTACCACCAGCGTATTGGGTGTAACAACCCCATCTGTTGTCAATTCTCCAACCTGATAAATAGTAGAATCTCCAATAACCTGGTATTGAAAAGCTACAGCCAACACCTGATCGGCACTCAGGGCTTGGTTTAATGATATAAAACCCAAACGAGGGTTGAATGTATATTCGCTTTCGCTCAATCTTCGAGCGCTTTCTATTTTTTCATAATCACGTCCGGACACAAATCCCAATCCTTGCATATAATTGGTTATATTGTTGATGCTTCGAATTGCATTTTTATCCATTACGCGAAATATATAGTTGGAACGATTATTATCGGGAAGGGTGCTGGTTCCTTGCGGAATGTTAATGTTAGAGGGTTTGCGCTCAGCAAGGTCAGTCAAGGCCAATATATTACGATTTTCATTCACTGCAGATCCAATGTTGGTTCTCCATACTTCGATTTTCAAAATGTTGATATTGGAGTTAATGACGGGCAGTGTAGACATTGCCTTGTTATAATTATCGTAAAAATATTGTGCAATAAAAAAGTGTCTGTTCTCTTCATATTGGTCGGCTTTGAATTCAAACTTTTCGGTTTGAGCGCCTCCTTGAACTTGCATATTCTGCGATTCGGTCTTTTGTTCGGAAAGTACCGCGTCAATAGTTGTTTTTCCGAATTTCAATCGCGTTCTAAATCCGAACAAACTTTCACTGCCTTGTATTAATTTTGTATTTAGCGGAAGAGATACGTTTCCGGCTTCTAACACCTGTAATATATCATCTTCTTTTCCTTCATATTTCAACTTTATGGTATTTTCAAAATCAAATACGGCTTGTGTGTTATGGTTGATATCAAACGAAATAATATCTCCAATTTTTGCATTCAAGTTAATTTGGATATTTTCGGTAAAATCAAAATTCGTAACACTACGCTTGTTCACATCAATGGCGGGATCTTCGCGTTTATTGTTCACAACTGCGAATGTCAACTCTACAGATCCGCTGGGGTTAATCTCTATTTCGGGTCTTTTCAACAATGCATCCAACTTATCTGTAACATTGCTTAATCCGGGAAGTAATTGATTTAATATTCCTCCTCCTCCTTCGTTAAGAGGAATGTTTGTGTGGGTTTTTTGCGACCAGTATTTTCTCATCAACTGATCCATTTGCCAATCTTGATATTCATCAAAAGTCAAATATTTACGACTAATAACAATATCGCCGGCTTTTGTTGTAAGCAAGTAGTCATTTGTTTGCGGGTTGTAAGTTACTTGAGTGGTTACGTTAGAAGGTTCTTTCAAATGTAGAGGACTTGCCGATTCTCCTTCTTTTGGTAACGGATAGCGTACGGAAGAATCAGGATCAGCTGTTGTTAAAACTGAAAAATCCCCATCTTGAAGAACAGGTAACAATGTTGTCTCCGAACGCGTATTGCTATGTTCAACGGTAGAAGCAATAGCAAATCCCACCACTGATATACATCCCCCTATTATAAATGCCTTTAATAACTTATTTATATATTTGTTATGCACGTATTTTTCTTTTTAAAACCAAGCGTACTATTTACCCATATATCTACTTCGTGTTTATTATACCTTACTCTCTTACAATACCTTTAATGCTTGTTTTATCAAATCTTCTACCGTCAATTTCGGTTTATCGGAAACGATTTTATGTAATACTTTTTCAACTTGTGATTTTGGAAATCCTAACATTATCAAAGCTGATAACGCTTCCTCTATATTTTTATTGCTTTCGGATGTTGTATTTAACAGCGATATATTTTGTTTGTCCAGTTTATCATGTAACTCTAATGCAATGCGTTGTGCGGTTTTGGCTCCAATGCCTTTTATCGATTGTATCAACTTGGTGTTTTCGGTTACAATAGCTTGTGTAAGCTCCTCTGTCGTAAGTGTCGAAAGCATAACACGTGCAGTAGCCACTCCTACCCCCGACACATTGATTAGCTGCCGAAATAGCATACGTTCTTTTTCATCATAAAAACCAAATAGCAATTGAGCATCCTCGCGAACAACAAAGTGAATCAACAATTTCACTTCTGAGCAATCTTTTATTTTTGTGTAGGTATTTATTGATATCTCGATCAGATATCCGATTCCTCCATTATCCACAACTGCATAGGCCGGAGTTGCTTCTACTAATTTTCCTGAAATATAATGATACATTGATTTTTTATTTTTCTTTTAATAACAGCATTTTTCAAATTGTCATTTTTTAGATTAAATATATTAACTTATCCGCCTTTCGCTAAGCTTATTTACTAAAAAATACAACTCTCAAGCGTGTTTGCAATTAAATTGTTATTTTTTTCTTTGTTTCTCAGATTCCGTATATTCGTAAGCTCCTATTGAGGGAGGGTTTGGTCTGGGCACGTTTTCCAAATCGGAATATATGCTTATGTAATTGTAATTTCCTGCGCCTCGAGCAGGGGAATCAACGGACAAATGATAATTTCCTTTTCCGGAATTTTTAAATTTCGGATCCCGGTTAAACAAGGTGTGTTGCATATTTGCATCTTGGGTTCGCTTTGTTCGTAACAAGCAGTTTGTAAAGGTATAATTGAATAATGCACCCTCGCTATTATCAAACACCAATTCCTCTTCTAAAGATCCGTATATAATACAATTGGCAAAATCTGCTTGGAGTAAAGGCCGCAATTGGATAGTCCCGTTGGCTGCGCGATACCAGTTGTTTAATAATACTCCTCCCGACTTACGGGTATCATACGACCAATAATTTGCAAAAGTTGAATTTGAGAATTGATAACGTCCTCCCAATGTTAATGCCAGCGTTGCCATTCCGCAATTATGCACTAGCAAATTATCTCCCTCTATATGAGACCCCTGTCCATAAATTCCTGCTACCGACATATTTTCCACTATCGTATTTCGAATACGAAGCGTTGGCTGATTGGTTACGACGGTATCAACTAATAATCCTATTGTCCCATTTTGAACAACAGCTCCTTCCATTATATTATTTTTTGATCCGGTAGCAAGCCATATTCCCTGCCATTGTCCCGGCATATCACGATAATGTCCATCTTTACGAATGGACGTAAATAAAACCGGACGGGCCACATCTCCGTTTACTTGCAACGTACCGCCTTCGTATACCCATAAACACGCATCATTGGCAAAATAAATTTCTGCACCGGGTTGTATGCTCAGGACCGAATCTTCATCCACAACGGCATAACCAAATATTACATGGGGAATAGAGGCATCCCATTGCTTGCTACAATCAATCACGGAGTATCGATATTGAGATCCGTCGCTACCTGATATTACATGGTCCGGATAGTGGTATACGGCATTACGGCCATATGCTGAGAGAGGTAAGTAAGAGTCGCTATTATTGATGGTAAACACAATGGCATCTTCTACCAAAAACGGATTCGACTGTGCATTGGGATTTATATTTACTCGTACAAATATGAAAATGCTATCGTGGGCCGCTATTTCAACATCGTGGGCTATCAATGAGGCATCTCCATCTACATTCAAACGAAAACGTGATGCACTTCCGTTTTTCAAAGTTACTGTAGAAATTTTTACAGGTTTGTTGTATGTATTATATACTTTTACTTGTTTTGTCGTAGATCCCATCGTAGTGAAAACAGTATCGAACATGAGCGTATCTACTGAAAATTTTAACGTAAGATTCCCGTCCGTTAAAAAATTTTCCTCTTTTACACACGAAGTTGTGGTTAGAAATGAAAAGGCAACACAAACGGTTATGAATATAAATAGGATGGCACGTATGACTTTTTCTTTCAATTGTTATTCTTTATTTATGATGTAACTTAATTTCTGAAATCTTCAGCGCTCTAATTTTATAATTTTACCAGGAGCAGAAGCATCAGAATAACGATAACCTCATAAATTTTATTTTATACGGCTTTAGTTTATTTATTGATTTGATTTTCCAGTGCTTTGTAAAACCTCGGTAGTATATTGCATAGAAAATAATACGTTTTCTTTTTCAAGAAAATCAAAACATATTTCGAGTATCTTGTCCGTTGTTTTGTCGGAAATGAATTATTGCTATACCGATACCTTTACATCGTCCCAATCCAAATAAACGGGAAACGATTTTC
>CAYYUE010000055.1:0-12298 GCA_964474745.1 uncultured Bacteroidaceae bacterium
CAAATTTCAGTATCGTCATTATTATAATGAAGTGTATTTTGAAACGTCAAATTCATAGGCATAGTAGCTAAACGTATTCAAGTCTATTTTTACCGCAGACAATAATTTTTCATTCGTCTTCTTATCGCTAACCTCCGTAATTTTATATACAATGGCATCTTTAGGTAACGTACTTGTCATGTAAAAAGCACTCCGCGCAAAACGACAATAATAATCTATTTTTTCCTGAGGCATTCCATTATATGCTTCGGAAGAGAATAGAGGGGATACTAATTTATGACAATCCTGTGCATTTGCAATACCTGAAACACCACAAAAAATACAAACAACAGCAAGTAACTTAAATGTTTTCATAGGATATTTTTTTATAGACTTTTTATAGAACTTTTTCCCTTTACAAAGAATGATCTTTTTTTTGAACAAACGGTTGTTAAAGATTATTAAAACAACATTGATTATTTTCCTTATTACTTCCGGCTCATTTTCTTTTACAAACTTACACGATCCAGCACTAAATCAAATAATTACACCTAAGTCCTCTTCGTAAAAGCATAAAAATCACTTTACAAAGGTAATTCTTTTTTTGTATCTTTGCTTCTTATTAACACTTTTACCGCATTTTTTTTCATTTACGATGTTTTAAAGCAATAAAAAATATATCTTACTTAGATGTTACAAAAAACATCTAGAAATCTTATCTTTTTGTGATTCAAATTAAAAATGAAGACCCAGACGGACCACAAATTCACCAATATTCCGTGTTTCTGTACGAGTACCCAAAACAACATCCTCTCCCCTATACATAATTTTGTGTTTTCCAAAATTGTAGTAATGTAAACCAAGGCTTACATTTTTTCCAATAAATGTTCCACAACCGATTTCCCATGCAAAAGCACCTGTAGTCTTATACTTTACTTTTGTATATCCCTTTTCGGATGAAATAGAGAAAAGATCAAATCCTAAGCCAAATTCCCCAAAAAAAGTAAGCAATTTACTAAATTCATATCGATATTGAACCCCTAGCAGCAAAGGAATATTATAATAATTTGGTTTTGAAAAAGAACTATCTTCGTAAATCTCTTTCAAACTACTTTTAAGGCTATTCCACATAAAATTGGCTTCAAAAAAAGGAAGTACGGCCCCTGCATCTTCTCCTATATCAAATTTATACGAAAAACGATACCCTAAATCAAGCCCAACAGTAGCTCCTTTAGCGATGTTATATTTATACAACGGAGCAGTAGCATTCGAAGGAGTTTTACCAAATTTTCCCGTAGGAAATGCGGCTCCCAAATAAAAAGCATTTTCGATTTGAGAAAATACTTTTGTAGAAGTTGTCAATATCAAAAACATTAAAACGAATACAACAAGAGTACGATTCATATTCTGTAATTTTATAGTCAATACTTTTCTTATTTAAATCTTTTTCCCCTATGGAATCAACATTTTACTCTCCTAGCGCATCAACGATGTTTTTCCTTAATGCAACATTGAAATAACCGTAAATTATAAGCCGCCTAAAAGTACTTTATTAGGACAAAATACTTTGCAAAAGTAGCAAAAAAACAGAAAATTGCCAAAAGATAATTCACACATTCAAAACAATCAAAGCTTGTTTATTTTTTTCAATCCTTTAAAAAGGAACAAAAATGAGGCTCTTATTCCATATATTCCTAAAAAATCGTACTTTTGCAAAAAATATAGTTTCAATGTTAAGTAGACATTTTCTGAGATCCAAGGTTCTTCAATCCCTTTATGCGTATGTGATTGCAGGCACAAATGATTTATCCGTTATAGAAAAAAACTTTATACACAATATCGAAAGGTTGAATGATTTAAGCATCACGCAAATTTCTACAATTTTACAATTCTCCGACTTCGCACAGCGCTCTATTGAAGAAGGAATGAAAAAATTTGTTCCTTCTGAGGAGGACACAAATCCAAATATGCGTTTTGTGAAAAATTCATTTATTCTTCAACTCAAAGATAACTATGAATTAAAGAAGCATTGTAACCAATTAAAAATCAACTGGTCTAATTATTCGAACATTTTCCGGACTTTGTTCAACAGTTACAAAACATCTCCTCGTTATCAAAAATATATGCAACAAGAAATTGTTGATTTTGAATCTGATAAAGAAATAACATTAGATTTATTTAAGCATATTGTAAATTACGAACCTCTCGTAGATGTCTTTATTGAGCGAAACTTATTTTGGGGGGATGATTTTTATCAGATTGCTCAGTATACATATAATATACTCAAAGGGTTGACATCAGACTTTAATCCAAGTTCGCACTTCCCAATGGTTTATGATGAAAGAGAAGTTCAAGAAATCGAAGACCATGATTTTGCCTGCACATTATTGAAGAAAACAATTTTGTCATTTGATGAAAATACAAATATCATCAAAAATAATTTGAAGCAATGGGAATATGAGCGAGTTGCTGTTATGGATATTATCCTTCTCAAAATGGCAATTACGGAACTTATCCATTTTCAGTCAATTCCGGAAAAAGTTTCTATTAATGAATATGTTGAACTTTCAAAAGAATATAGCACCAGTAAAAGTAAACTCTTTATCAACGGTATTTTAGACAAGATTCACAATGAACTTCGCAGTCAAGGAAAAATTAAAAAATCCGGACGAGGATTATTCGATGAAAATTCTATTCTATAAATCAATATCATGGCAAAACTCTATATAAAAAGAATTTACAAATACAATAATTATGTAAAATCAATGTTTTTTATTGATTGTTATGTATAACATATATTTGAAAAAACAATTTCAACGCATTCAAATTAATTCATCCATGAAAAATAATATTCTTTTTTCGATAGCAGTAAGCTGCATATTACTTTTGAGTTGTAATCAGAATTCTCAAAATCAGAATTACGATACAACTTTAATAAAAAATCCTAATACAGCCAATGAAACATCTAAATCCGAAAAAATGCCTAAAATTATATTTGAAAAAAAACTACATGATTTCGGAAGGCTCTCAGAAGGTGAAAATATTGCATATAGTTTCAAATTTACAAATACAGGAGATGCCAATTTACTTATTTCAAATTGTGATGCGACTTGTGGTTGTACGGTTGCTGATTTTCCAAAAAATCCAATCAAACCAGGTGAGACAGGATTTATAACCGTTACTTTTAATTCCACGGGAAAAAGAGGACGGCAAGAGCAAATGGTTGATGTGATGGCGAATACTCAACCGAATCGAACTCAATTGGTAATAAGAGCTATGGTCGAAAACTAAAGCTTGATCAAAAAATGTTGTAAAAATATAGGAACCATAAATTATTAACAAATAAAATTATACAAAATGAATTTAATGAACATTTTATTAATGGGACCTCAACCGGAAGGCGGACAAGGCGGAGGAGCTTCTATGTGGATCATGTTGCTACTTATGATTGTCATTTTTTATTTCTTTTTGATTCGTCCACAATCAAAGAGAGCAAAAGAAGAACGTAAATTTCGCGACAATCTACAAAAAGGAGATAAAGTGATTATTTCCGGAGGTATCCATGGAAAAGTTGCGGAAATAAAAGACACCACTATTGTTGTTGAAATTGCTAATAATGTAACAATAACTGTTGAAAAAGCTTTTATTCAACCTTCTCCTGAGATGCAAAATAACCAAAAGAAATAATTTATCCTTAAAAGGCTACTAACCCATTGACAATACGCCAATGGGTTTTTCTTATTTTAGAAAGGTTCTATAAACATGAAAAACGGCAACTATAAGTTTTTGCAAAAAAACCGACTAAGACCATTCTTGGTATGTCTGTTATTCACCATTATTTTATGGATTGCCCAAACCATGTCCGATACATATGTTTATGAAGATGTATATCCTTTGAAATTTACAGGATACGATACTCTAAAATATGCGACAACATATACGGATTCTCTCTTACCTATCTCAGTAAAATCGACAGGATTTCAATTGTTTTATAAAAAAATAGCACATAAAAACCCTAATGTTGCAATTGATATAGCCTCCCTAATACCTTCTCAGAAGAAAAATATAAATATAAATTTGGCTACAAAAAATTATAAGACTCAAATTTTGGAACAACTCAGCTTTTTAAATGGAAAAGAAACTCATTTTTTGACAGATACTATCCGGATAAGCATTACCGAACGTTGTTCAAAAAAAATAAAACCGACATTAACAGATATTTCTTTTTCTTTTGCCCCTCAATATGGCCTCTATGGATCGCCAACGATTTCACCTGACTCCATAACGTTATATGGCAGTCAACATTCACTAGATAACATAACATCTATTCCCACGAAATCTAAAATAATAAAAAATGTAAAAAAAACAGGGTTTTATGAATTAGAATTGGATCCCTTGTGGAAACAGTATTCTGATCTAACGGTGTCTTCAGAAAAGATTAAGATATATCTTCCCATAGAACGATACACCGAAACATCTGTGATCGTCCCCATTCAATTCAGAGCCAATGATACTTCAATACACGCACGTTTATATCCGGAAAAAGTAGAAGTTGTATTAGATATTGCAATGAAAGATTATAAGAAAATAAATCCCAACATGTTTCTTGCAGAAGTTGTTTATGATAAAGAGATATCTCAAAACATTCTTCCCGTTTTCTTATCTCACTTTCCTTCATTTGTTCGTATAAAAAAAATCAATCCAGAAAATGTTCAATTTGTCATTATCAAATGAAAGACCTCTTCTTGTTGGACTCACGGGAGGTATTGGAAGCGGGAAAACAGTAGTTTGCGAACTGTTTGAAGCATTGCATGTTTCGTGTTTTCATGCAGATCCAATTGCTGGAAGTTATTATCAAGACCCAAATTTTTGTAAGCTTTTGTTACCGATTTTCGGTACTGTTATTTTTGATGAAAGAGGAATACCCGATAAAAAAAAGATCGCTTCTATTGTATTCTCAGATAAAGCAAAACTAGACCAGCTCAACAACCTGATTCACCCTCGTGTATTCTGCGATTTTGAGAAATGGGTTCTCCAACATAGCAATGAACCATACTTAATTCAAGAAAGTGCAATTTTATTCGAATACGGTTTCGAAAAGTTCTTTGATAAAATTATATGCGTATCTGCACCTAAGAGTGTTCGAATGCGCCGAGTAATGAAACGAGATTCTATTACCTACGAAGCCGTTGAAGCTCGCATGAAAAATCAAATGGATGAAGAGGAGAAGTGTAAAAAAGCTAATTTCGTCATTACCAATTATAAAGGAGAGAAATATCGTCGTATGCAAGTAGAAAAATTACACACAACGTTATTAACTTTGTCAGAAAAAAAAAGATTATAAAATACGGAACTTCGTTCCATTCAAAAAAGATCAAAACATGCAGTTTGAATCTTATACCTCTTTCAAAAAAAATTATAATTGAGAATACATGAACAAATTACACTTTTTGTTTTAGGATTTTTTATATTTGAATAATTATTTGATTTTAAAAGTAATACAAAATATAAATCCATTTAGAAACAAATAAATGGAGGAAAAACAGAGTCAAATTTTGTAGAATGGAAAATATGTTGTAATTTTGCAAACCCTTAAATAGGAATAAATAGCATTTGATTTTAGAAAAAAAATCGTAGATTAAAAAATGAATAGTTTAAGTTATAAAACTGTATCGGCCAATGCACAAACCATCAAAAAAGAATGGATTTTGATCGATGCGGAAAATCAAACATTAGGACGTTTAGCAACGCGAGTTGCCAATGTTTTAAGAGGAAAAACAAAACCCTCTTTCACACCACACGTAGATTGTGGTGATAACGTTATTATCATCAACGCTGAAAAAATTGTTTTGACCGGTAAAAAATTAACCGACAAAACATATGTGCGTCATACAGGTTATCCAGGAGGACAACGTTTTACAACCCCCAAACAAGTGTTAGCCACACATCCCATACGCGTTATCGAACACGCTGTTAAAGGAATGTTGCCAAAAAATAGATTGGGAGATGCTTTATACAGGAATTTAAAGGTATATGCAGGTTCAGAACATCCTCATCAAGCACAAAATCCCAAAGTTGTCAATTTAAATGATATAAGATAAAATGGAAGTAATCAATACCATTGGCAGAAGAAAGACTGCAGTAGCCCGCGTGTATATGACTCCGGGAAACGGAACAATTATTGTTAATAAAAGAGACTATACTGAATATTTTCCAACAGCTCCCTTACAATATATTGTACGTCAATCATTAGAAGTTGTTGGCATGGTTGATAAGTGGGATGTAAAAGCGAATATCGACGGAGGCGGGATTAGCGGTCAAGCAGAAGCATTACGCATGGCAATAGCTCGTGCTTTATGTGAAAATAATCTCGAAGATCGTCCTGCTTTAAAAGCAAAAGGACTTTTACGTCGCGACCCACGTATGGTTGAGCGTAAGAAACCCGGTCGTCCAAAAGCTCGTAAACGCTTCCAATTCAGCAAACGCTAGGCTTTTTAGATATTGTTTAGTATCTAAATTACAAAGATTTCTCTTACGTTGAGGACTACTTTGTAATTGCTTAATTTAAAGAAAGTAAACAAAGTAAAAAAATAAACATGGCAAAATTAGAATTTGATCAATTACTAGATGCAGGTTGCCACTTCGGTCACCTAAAAAGAAAATGGAATCCTAAAATGGCTCCTTATATATTTAAGGAACACAATGGAATTCATGTTATTGACTTACAAAAAACAATAGCAAAAGCTGACGAAGCTGCAAATGCATTAAAACAAATAGCCAAATCCGGTAAAAAAATATTATTTGTTGCAACTAAGAAACAAGCAAAAGAAGTTGTTGCAGAAACAGTAAAAACCGTTGACATGCCTTTCGTTACAGAACGCTGGCCGGGTGGTATGTTGACAAACTTTGCAACGATTCGCAAAGCAGTAAAAAAAATGAATGCTTTGGATCGCTTGATGCATGATAAAGAATTCACCAGCATTTCTAAACGCGAACGTTTACAAATTCAACGTGAACGTGCTAAGTTAGATAAAAACTTAGGAAGTATTGCAGATCTAACACGTTTACCTTCTGCTTTATTCATTATTGATATTAACAAAGAGCACATTGCCGTTGCAGAAGCTCGCCGATTAAATATTCCTACATTCGCATTAGTAGATACTAATTGTAATCCTGATTTAATAGACTTTCCAATTCCGGCAAACGACGATGCCTCAAAATCTATTTCTGTTATTCTGAAATCTATGATTGATGCTATTCAAGAAGGTATAAACGAACGTAAGCTAGACAAAGAAAGCCAAGAAGAGGAAAAAGACAATACGGAAGAAACAATTGTTGCTCAAGCCAACGAGGTTAGTGATGATGCTGAAGACGTGGAAAAATCAGATAAAGATGAACCTAAGGTAAAGAAAGTAAAAAAGATTGAAAACGAAGGTGAAGGAATCAGTGACGAAAAAGCAAGAGCAAAACGTCCAAGAAAACCTGTAACGAAGAAGAATTAAATATTATTTAACGATTAAAAGAAAATAGATTATGGCTAATATAACCGCTGCAGACGTAAATAAGCTTCGTCAACAAACCGGTGTAGGTATGATGGACTGTAAAAAAGCATTAGTAGAATGTGACGGAGATTTTGATAAAGCTATCGATTTCTTAAGACAAAAAGGTCAGAAATTAGCTGCAAAACGCGCAGAACGTGATGCTAACGAAGGTGTTGTTTTAGCAAAAACAACGGGAGATTTCGGTGCAGTCATTATGATTAACTGTGAAACAGATTTTGTAGCAAACAATGTAGATTTTGTAGCTTTTACTCAATCCGTTTTAGACCATGCTGTAGCTAAAAAGCTAACTTCAATAGAAGCTGTTCTCGCTATGGATATCGATGGACGTACTGTTGCAGATCTATTGACTGACCAAATAGGTAAAATCGGTGAAAAAATTGATTTAGCTCATTACGAAGCCATCGAAGGCGGTGCTGTATACGCATATATACATCCGGGCAATCGTATGGCATCAATTGTTGCCCTATCTAAACCAGGATTTAACGAAGCCGGTCATAATTTAGCTATGCAAGTCGTAGCGATGAGGCCTGTTGCTTTAGACGAAACCTCTGTTTCCAATGATATTATCGAAAGAGAAATGGAAGTTTACCGTGCTCAAGTTCGAGAAGAAGGCAAACCTGAAAATATGGTAGAAAATATAGCTAAAGGCAAATTGAATAAATTCTTCAAAGAAAGTACTTTGTTGAGTCAAGAATACATTATGGAAGCTAAAGTTTCCGTAAAAGATTTTATCACTAATACAAATAAAGATTTAACAATACTAGGATTCAAACGCTTAGAATTAGGTGCTTAATTCTATGGTATAAAAATCTTATTCAAAAAAGGTTATCGGTTCCGATAACCTTTTTTTTTGTTTCAACTGTTTAAAATTATATTGTAATATACTAGGTACATTACCTTTTTTTATGTACCTTTGTAAGCTCTATAAATCCTAAACAAGGAACATAAAAAACTAAAAAACAAATAGTTAAAATAAAATGGCAAAAGAAAAAAATTTCATGACATGTGATGGCAACCAAGCTGCGGCTCACGTTGCGTACATGTTTAGCGAAGTAGCTGCTATTTATCCCATTACTCCTTCGTCAACTATGGCAGAGTATGTTGATGAATGGGCAGCTTTTGGAAGAAAAAATATTTTTGGAGAAACTGTAAAAGTTGTTGAAATGCAATCTGAGGCAGGAGCCGCAGGAGCTGTACACGGTTCGTTGCAAGCCGGTGCATTAACATCCACCTTTACGGCATCACAAGGTTTGTTATTGATGATCCCAAACATGTACAAAATAGCAGGCGAATTATTGCCAGGAGTATTCCACGTTTCAGCTCGTGCTTTGGCAGCCCAGGCACTATCCATTTTCGGCGATCATTCTGATGTTATGAGTACTCGTCAAAGCGGTTTTGCGATGTTAGCGACTTCTTCTGTTCAAGAAGTTATGGATATGGCACCTATTGCTCACTTAGCCGCCATCAAAAGTAGAATTCCATTCTTGCATTTCTTTGATGGGTTCCGTACTTCTCACGAAATTCAAAAAGTAGAAGCTCCCGATCAAGAAGCACTAGCAAAACTAATTGATATCAAAGCATTGAAAGCGTATCGTGAAAATGCATTGAATCCTGAACATCCTGTAACTCGCGGTACTGCCCAAAATAGTGATGTTTATTTCCAAACTCGTGAAGGTCAAAATAAATTTTACGACGCTATTCCCGACATTGTAGCAGATTATATGAAAGAAATCAGCAAACTTTGCGGTCGCGAATATGCTCCTTTTACATATTACGGTGCTAAAGATGCAACAAATATTGTTGTTGCTATGGGTTCTGTAACTGAAACCATAAAAACAGTTGTTGACTATTTAAACGCTCAAGGAGAAAAAACAGGCATTGTTACTGTTCATTTGTATCGTCCGTTCTCTACAAAATACTTATTCAACGTAATGCCCAAATCAGCAAAACGTATTTGTGTTTTGGACCGTACAAAAGAACCGGGTGCTAATGGAGATCCTTTATATCTGGATGTCGTAGAAGCATTTTCTTCATGCAATGAAAGACCGTTAATCATTGGTGGACGCTATGGATTGTCATCGAAAGACACAACTCCCGCCCACATTATTTCCGTTTTCAATAATTTGAAAGCTGAAAAACCAATGAACCAATTTACAATAAGTATCGTTGACGATATTACACACAAATCATTACCGATTCTTCCTGAAATATCAATTCTTCCAAAAGGAACTTTTGAAGCAAGATTTTATGGTTTAGGTGCTGACGGTACTGTAGGAGCCAATAAAAACTCTATCAAAATTATTGGAGATAATACAAACAAATATAGTCAAGCCTATTTCGATTACGACAGCAAAAAATCCGGAGGTTACACTTGTTCTCACCTTCGCTTCGGCGATAGTCCGATCTATGCTCCCTATTTAGTAGGTACGCCCGACTTTGTTGCCGTTCATGTTCCTTCATACCTAAATAAATATGACTGTTTACGTGGGTTAAAACAAAACGGTACTTTCTTATATAACTCACCCTGGTCAGCAGAAGAAACGAAAAAACATCTTCCTGATCACGTGAAGAAATATTTAGCAGAAAAAAATATCACTATGTACATCATTGATGCTACTAAAATTGCTGCTGAAATTGGATTAGGAAACCGTACAAATACAATTTTACAATCTGCTTTCTTCAAAATTTCCGAAGTTATTCCTTATGAACTAGCGGTTGAACAAATGAAGAAATTCATTGTAAAATCATATGGACGTAAGGGTGAAGATATTGTAAACAAAAACTATGCAGCGGTTGATCGTGGCGGAGAAATTGTAAAAATAGATATTCCTGCAGAATGGGCTTCTATTGAAATCAAATTAGAAAAAGATACTCGCAATATCCCTGATTTTATTAAAAATATTGTAGAACCTATGGTGGCTCAAAAAGGTAATGATTTACCTGTTAGCGCATTCAAAGGCTACGAAGATGGAACATTTCCTGCAGGTACTACTGCTTATGAAAAACGAGGTGTTGCTGTAAATGTTCCTGAATGGATTGCAGATAACTGTATCCAATGTAATCAATGTTCATTGGTATGTCCTCATGCGGCTATTCGTCCCGTGGTTATGACCGAGGCAGAGTTAAAAAATGCTCCTGCAAGTATGAAAACCCTCGATATCAAAGCGCCTAAAGAATTAGTTGGAATGCATTTCCGCATACAAGTTTCTGCATTGGATTGTGCCGGCTGCGGAAACTGTGCCGATGTATGTCCTGCTAAAACAAAAGCGTTAGAGATGAAACCATTGGAAAGCCAATTAATAGAAATAGAAAATTGGGAATATTCTCAACATAAAGTTACATATAAAGACTATTTAATTGATAAAACGGCGAACATTAAAAACAGCCAATTTGCACAACCTTTGTTTGAGTTTTCAGGTGCCTGTGCAGGTTGTGGAGAAACTCCTTACATCAAATGTATCACTCAATTATTCGGTGAACAAATGATGATTGCCAACGCAACGGGATGTTCTTCCATCTATGGAGGTTCCGCTCCTGCTACTCCCTATTGCAAAAACAGTCGCTCGGGATTTGGTCCTGCTTGGGCAAATTCTTTGTTCGAAGATAATGCTGAATTCGGTTTAGGTATGGCTACTGCCAGCCACAAACTACGGGATCGTATTGAACGCATCATGCGTGAAAACTACGACAATATGAATGAGCACCAAAATGCCATATGCTGCGACTGGATTGCAAATCGCGAATCAACACTGAAAACACAAGAAATAGCTCCTAAAATTATAGAAGCCTTTCAAAGTGAAAAGGCTCCTTATGCACAAGAATTGTTAGGATTAAAACACTATTTCGTAAAAAAATCACAATGGATATTCGGTGGCGATGGTTGGGCTTATGATATCGGATTCGGTGGCTTAGACCACGTATTGGCCAGTGGTGAAAATGTCAACGTATTGGTAATGGATACTGAAGTATACAGTAACACAGGCGGACAATCTTCGAAAGCTACTCCGGCAGGTGCTGTTGCCAAATTTGCTACCTCCGGTAAAAAAATCCGTAAAAAAGATTTAGGCATGATCGCTAAATCATATGGTTATGTTTATGTAGCGCAAGTAGCTATGGGTGCAAATCAGGCCCAGTATTTCAAGGCTATCAAAGAAGCTGAAGCTTATGACGGACCTTCATTAGTTATTTGTTATGCGCCGTGTATTAATCACGGTATTAAAACAGGCATGAGCCGCACGCAAAACGAAGAAAAAATGGCTGTTGAATGCGGCTACTGGCATTTGTGGCGTTACAATCCTGAACTAGAGGAACAAGGTCAAAACGGATTCCAATTGGATAGTAAAGATCCCGATTGGAGTAAGTTCCGCGATTTTATTATGAACGAAGTTCGTTACAACTCATTACTGAAAACCTTCCCACAGGAAGCTGAACAATTGTTTGAAGCCACTCAAAAGAATTCTGAATGGCGCTACAATCAGTATAAAAAATTGAGCGAAGAAAAATAGATAAGTTTCATACGAATCCAATGATTCATTTGGATTTATCAAATAAAAATCCCCTTAGCGTATTGCAGTAAGGGGATTTTTGTATTATTTTAGCCTTGTAGAACCCCAAATCATTAAAATCGAATACGCATTAGAATTCAAAATTTTGTTTGTATAAACTAATATTTTGTGTCTTTTGAGTTTTCATGGAATATAAAAAATGAATAACAGAACATCAAAGAAAAATAAAATTTCAATATCAGAATAATTGTT
>CAYYUE010000056.1:0-12295 GCA_964474745.1 uncultured Bacteroidaceae bacterium
ATTAAGGTTTTTTCTTAGGTTACTATTCGTATACTTTGATAATGAATTCTAAGTCATGTTATTTATTATTATCGTTTTATATGACATGTTTATTATGAATCATAATCCGAGGCATCGTTTTTTTGTTATGTAGGTACGGTATTCTTAAGTTTTTTTGGTTTTTATGTATTGTATAAATGATGTTAGAATCTAATGGTTTGGTAATACGCGTCTTTTTAATTCAATATGTTTTATGATTGTATCTATTTTGATGCGTATAATAAGGAAGCGATGAGGCTATAAATAAATAGATTAATAGTATTTGTACACAATCAAGGAGGTCAAAAATGAGGAATGCCCTTTCTCCCTAATAAAATGATGACACTAAAAGCTTGATATTTTCGAATGGCCTGTGTCATAAAGCCGGAAGGATTAGGAATATGTTTTGAAATTGAAATAAAACGATTGTAATTCTTTAAACTCTGAATGTGTAAAAGACTATAATATGAAAAAGCCATGAGTTATGTTCAAAAAAAGATGTAACTTTGATGCTTTTAATTCAATATATATATTATCTTATTTCCTTTGTTATAAGTGGCATGAGAATAATTATAAAACATTAGAAAATGATAAATATAGCATTATTTGGTGCTCCCGGGGCCGGAAAAGGAACCCAATCCAAAAAATTGGTTGAAAAATATGACTTAATGTATGTTTCGACGGGTGATATTTTACGTAGAGAAATAGCAGAGAATAGTGAAGTCGGAAATCGAATTAAACATATTATGGATGCAGGGGAATTAGTGCCTGATGAAATTGTGGTAGAGATTATTGAGAAAATAGTTACTCATAATACACACCGAGGTATTTTGTATGATGGTTTCCCTAGGAATGTTGCACAGGCAGAAGCATTTGATGAGCTTTTGCACCGACATAATAGCCATTTGTTGTGTATGATAAGTTTGAGTGTTCCTCGTAGAGAGCTGGTCCTTCGTATTTTAGAGCGATCAAAAATTTCAGGACGCTCCGACGATAATGAGGAAACGATTCAAAAAAGATTGAAACAATACGAAGATAAAACATTGCCGGTTGCCGATTTTTATAAAGAAAAAGGTATTTACATAGAAATAGACGGATGTGGTGATATTCAAGAAATATCGGAAAATATCATAAATGCAATAGATTCAAAAATAGCTACTAACATAGAAATACAGTGAATTCAAACTTTGTAGATTACGTAAAGATTTGTTGTCGTTCAGGAAAAGGAGGAGCCGGTTCAGCGCATCTTTTGCGAGTGAAAGGTAATGCAAAGGCAGGACCTGACGGAGGCGACGGAGGGCGAGGGGGGCATATTATACTAAGAGGAAATGCTCAACTATGGACTTTATTACATTTGAAGTACACCAAGCATGTGATAGCCGAGAATGGAGAAAGTGGAGGGCATAATCTATGCACTGGAGCCGAAGGAAAAGATATTATATTAGATGTTCCGTTAGGAACTGTCTGCCGTGACTTTGAAACGGGGCTGCAGGTATGTGAGATTGTAGAAGACGGGGAAATGGCTGTAATTGCTCAAGGAGGTCGAGGAGGATTGGGCAATGATCATTTTAAATCGGCTACGAATCGTACTCCTCGATATGCTCAACCTGGAGAATCGGGTGTTGAGCGATGGGTAATTATTGAATTGAAAATATTGGCTGATGTAGGATTGTTGGGATTCCCTAATGCAGGGAAATCAACTTTGTTATCAGTAATTTCTGCAGCAAAGCCTGAAATTGCCGATTATCCGTTTACTACTTTGGTGCCGAATTTAGGTATCGTGCGTTATCGTGACAATAGATCGTTTATTATGGCTGATATCCCTGGAATTATAGAAGGCGCATCGGAGGGAAAGGGATTAGGGCTTCGTTTTTTAAGACATATTGAACGTAATTCTATATTATTGTTCATGATTTCATGTGATTGTGATGATATAAAAAAAGAATATAAAATACTCCTCAACGAATTAAAAAAATATAATCCTGAATTGCTGGATAAACAGCGTATTTTGGCTGTGACAAAGTGTGATATGATGGATGATGTTATGTTGAAGCAGTTGAAAAGGATGTTGCCTAGGACTATTGATACAATATTAATTAGTTCTGTAACAGGAATGAATATTGTTGAGTTGAAAGATTTAATTTGGAAAAAAATGACGGAAAATCATGATTGAAACATTGGCAAATTTAGATACGCGTATATTTTATTGGATTAACGGACATCATTGTACCGTATTCGATTATATAATGTGGACTTTGAGCCAAGGTTGGTCATGGGCAATCGTCTTGGTTGCTGTAATTGTGTTTGTAACTTTGCGTAAAGAACCTAAAAGCTGGTGGTATGTGTTATTGGGTATCGGATTATGTTTTTTGTTAGGAGATCGTATCTCTGTTGAAGCGTTTAAAAATGGAGTTATGCGACTGCGTCCTTGTCATGGGTTGCCCGATGTACGTTTATTTGATGGTCATTGTGGAGGTCAATATGGTTTTGTATCTTCTCATGCTACAAATTGTTTTGCACTGGCTATGTTTTTGGCATTACGGTATGCAAAAAAAGTAAAAATACTTCCTTTTTTATTAATATTATGGGCATGTGCTGTAGGATATAGTCGACCTTATTTGGGAGTGCATTATCCAGGTGACGTATTATGCGGTACTATTTTAGGATTAGGTTGCGGAAGTGTTGTATTTTACGTAGTTACATGGTTGGAATATTGTATAGGGCGCAGGAAAAAGAGGAAACAGAAAACCTAATATAATTGTATCTATCTTTTAGCCGGATTACACCCTGCATATATAGCTTTACAAACTCCATTTGTGAATGCAAACGGACGCTTATAAAGAAAAAGGAATAAAGAGTTTATTGAAATGAAACGTGTTCTTATTATAGACAATACACATCCTATTTTACAAGAAAAACTACATGTTGCGGGAATTGAATGTACTGTTGCAGATTATTCCTATGATGAAGTATTGTCAATTATTCACAACTATAATGCACTTGTAGTACGAAGTAAAATAACCATTGATAACCATTTTATAGAAAACGCATCTCATTTAGAATGCATTGGTAGAGTGGGGGCGGGAATGGAAACCATTGATGTGGCATATGCGCAAAAGAAAGGTATTGCATGTTTAAATTCCCCCGAAGGAAATCGGGATGCTGTAGGAGAACACACCGTTGGTTTATTACTGTCTTTGTTTAATCACATCGCTATTGCAAATACTGAAATTAGAGAAGGATTATGGCAACGCGAAAATAATCGTGGATTGGAAGTTCAAGGGAAAACGGTCGGAATTGTGGGGTTCGGAAATATGGGAAGTGCTTTTGCAAAAAGATTACAAGGTTTCGAGTGTGAAATTATAAGTTATGATAAGTATAGGACACGCTATGCTCCTAATTATGTAGAAGAGGTTTCGTTACAGGAATTGTATCGAAGAACAGATATTCTCAGCTTTCATGTTCCATTAACAAAGGAAACCCACTATATGGGCAACAAAGTTTTTTTTGAGGCTTTTGAAAAATCTTTATATGTTTTGAATACAGCCCGAGGTGCAGTGATAAAGACGGAAGATTTGGTTGCGGGATTACAATCGGGGAAAATTCTAGGTGCCGCTTTAGATGTTCTTGAATATGAAAATATGTCGAAAGATGGATTGGATCTGGCTGCGTTACCTCCCGACTTTTTATACCTGTTGCATGCTCCTAATACCGTTTTAACACCTCATATTGCAGGATGGACCGTTGAATCGAAATATAAATTGGCATCGGTACTTGCTGATAAAATTATTGAAATACTGACAAAATCATAACAACCTATGCTTATTGTAGAAGATTGTATTATATCGGAAAATATTGTAGAAAAAAAATTTTGCTGCGACTTGTTGCAATGTAAAGGTTGTTGTTGTATAGAAGGTGATGCTGGTGCACCGTTAGAAGAAGAAGAAGTGTTTCTCCTAGAAAAAAAATATCCTTTTATAAAATCGTATATGGTGGACGAAGGTATTGCAGAAGTCGAACTACACGGAGTATCAACTTTAGATACTTCTCAAGAGCCATGTACTCCTCTCGTAAATAATAGGGAATGCGCTTATGTATATTGGGACAAAAGTGTCGCCAAATGTGCTATTGAAAAAGCGTATTTAGAAGGGAAAATTTCGTTTCGAAAACCGATATCATGTCATTTATATCCTATTCGAATTGATGACTATGGAGAATTTAAAGCAATAAATTATCATGAATGGGAAATTTGCGATTGTGCCGTTACTCTTGGAAATCAGATAGGAGTTCCGTTATTTCAATATTTAAAAGAACCTTTGATACGCAAATTTGGAGAGATTTGGTATAAAAGCTTACAATCTTCCTGTGAACAATATTTATCATCCCGAAAATAACAAAATAACATGTTCGTATGTTCTTATAACAATATTAAAATTTTAAATGTATCTTTCAATAAAACTTATAAACAGCATGAATGCAGATGTTGAAGGTATGTTGAATACTAAGAAAAAGATGGATTTAATTGATCGCTTGGTTTTTGTTTTTTCTGTTGTATTATGAATCCGATAATAAATCGTATCTTTGTGACATAAAAAATGAACGAGATGTTCTATTTTTGTCTTAGATGATATTAATTACTAACGAACTAAAAGAAAGTATTATGGCAAAAGCAGAAGAAGATAATAATGAAAAAACTTATTACTCTACAGATGAGCTACAAGAATTTCGTAAAATTATACTGCAAAAATTGGATAAAGCTCGTGAAAATTTAGAACTTCTTACTCAAGCTGTAGCTAATGATGAGAGTGATATTAGTGATACGGCTCCGACATTTAAACTTATGGAAGAAGGAAGTAATGTGCTTTCTAAAGAAGAAAATGCTCGCTTGGCTGCTCGTCAGCAAAGATTTATTAAAGATTTGGAAGCTGCTTTGATTCGAATAGAAAATAGGACATATGGAATTTGTAAGGTTACAGGAAAATTAATTCCTAAAGAGCGACTCAAAATAGTCCCCCATACGACCATGTCTGTAGAAGCAAAACTTCTGCAAAATAAAAAATAGAATATTTTACTATTTTATATAGAGAAGTGTAAAAAAGTGTTTCGATTCTTTTTTGCACTTTTTGTGTTTTTAAGAGAACACTTTTTCAAAATAACCCCAGAGGGTATCCGGAGTTGGTACAGGTGCTGTAATTTCTATTTTTTCTTTTTTTACAGGGTGGATAAATGACAATTTGCGAGCATGTAATGAAATGGAATTATCTGGATTTGAACGAGGAAATCCATATTTAAGATCTCCCTTTATGGCACATCCCATTCCTGCTAACTGAGCTCGAATTTGATGATGACGTCCTGTATGTAGTTCTACTTCAATCAGCGTATATCCTCCTTCACTTTTTCCAATTACTTTATAATGTAAAATCGCTTTTTTGGAATTAGCAGTGTTTTCTGTAACGATATAGGATTTGTTTTGCTTCTCGTTACGTTGAAGGTAATCAATCAACGTTCCTTCCGGATCTCTAGGAGTTTCTTTTACGATTGCCCAATACACTTTTTGTATTTCTCTGTTTTTGATTTGCTGACACAACCGGATAAGTGCTTTTTGCGTTTTTGCAAAAATAACCAACCCGCTTACAGGCCGATCAAGACGGTGTACGACTCCACAGAAAACTCTTCCCGGTTTATCGTATTTATGTTTTAAATATTCTTTTACAATATCGGAAAGACAAATATCTCCGGTCTTATCACTTTGTACAATTTGGGAAGAGTGTTTGTTTAAAATGATGATATGATTATCCTCATATATAACTTGTGAATTGATTGAATTGTAGGCTTCTGCTTGCATATTAATTCAAAACGGCTATTGTTGATATTCCTCCTTTTACAGCATCTTCAATGTCTACGTCTACAGTTGCATTTAATGGAATAAATAAATCGACGCGCGAACCGAATTTGATGAAGCCAAATTCTTGATTTTGTGTAACTAAGTCGCCTTCTTTTGAATAACACACGATCCGTCGAGCAATAGCTCCTGCAACCTGCCGTACTAAAATTCGGGTTCCGTCTTCCATTTCTATCCCCACCGATGAATGTTCGTTCAACACCGATGATTTGGGGTGAGAAGCTACAAAATAATTTCCTTTGTGGTAGTTTACATAAATTACTTTTCCTGATATAGGGTAACGATTGACATGAACATTTGCAGGAGACATGAAAATAGAGATTTGTTGACATTCGGTTTTTAAGAATTCTCTTTCGAAAGTTTCTTCAATAACTACAATTTTGCCGTCTGCAGGGGCAATAACCTCTTTTTCATTAGCAGTGAAGTGCCTTCGGGGTATGCGAAAGAAACTAGTAACAAATAGCCCTAAAACAACAAGAGCAGTAAAAAATATATAATGAAATGGATTCCAACAAGGAACAAATAATAATGTTATGATAAATAATAATGCGATACTCGTAAAACAGATAATGATTAGCTTACGTCCTTCTTTGTGTATATGCATAGTATGGTTTAATAAGGATTAGACAAACAATAAGTATTTAAATAGTAAATATCCTAAAAGAAATGGAGTAACCATAATGAGGCTATCGAATCGGTCGAGTATACCCCCATGGCCGGGCATTATTTTACCGGAATCTTTAATTCCCATGCTTCGTTTGAACATAGATTCTATTAAATCACCAAGAGTTCCAATAATGGAAACTATTGCAGCCATTATGATCCAATCAAATGGCGTGAATGGTGTATGAAAATGGTATCCGATAAGGAAACCGGCAAAAACACAAAATAAAAATCCGCCGAAAAATCCTTCCCAGCTTTTTTTAGGAGAATGACGTTCAAATAAGGGATGTTTTCCAATAGTAATTCCCGTAAGATAAGCAAAAGTATCACTCGTCCATTGCAGAACAAAGATTCCTAGCATAGTATAGGGTAGATACATTTGTGTGTTATGTATAAAAATCGGTTTTGCCAAAAATTGAGTTAGTGCCAGGGGCACGGCTACATATATAATTCCACAAAGAGTGTAGGAGATAGACTCAAAAGGAAGCGTATCTTTTTTCCACAAATAGAATATCCAAAGGAAAAATAAGACAGGAAATATTAATAACAATAACCATACAGAACAATTCCATGTAACAATAAGCGTAAGTATGCAATAAACCATACATCCAATCGTAATCCCCAAAATCGGATTGAGAGGGATCCCCGTATTTCTCAAAGCTCGATAAAACTCAAACATTCCTATGATTGCTATAAATAAAAAGAGCAAACTGTATGCAATTTCTCCTGCAAAAATAGCTCCTATTACAATACTTACATAGACGATTCCTGATAATGTTCGTGTTATTACTTTTTTCATTTGTGTTTTATATCTTTTTGGATAGAGAAATTACAAACTTTTTAAATATTCTTCCAGTTTTATTTTTGCCTTTAATGCATTTGAAGCTTGTATCATAATTTTGTAATCGCCGAATTTGTACATAGAGTCTTTATTATTGATGATAACAGTTTCGATTTCGTTATCTTTTAAATACTCTTCCAATATCATTGCTTCGTATTCATTATGTGTAGCGTATATTTCTATCCAGTCCATATTATTGGTCCTCTGCTAATAGTAAATATATTTTTTTAAAATGTTGATTTTTAGGTTGTAAAAGTACTACTTGATTAGGAATGTCATAATTGTATTGCTCTTTAAGGCGAATTGATGCTTCTTTCCAATCGGCTACCACTTGAGTTGAAAATGCAAAAAGAATCAGAATTTTAGGTAATTGCATGATTCCTTGTCCATTGGATATAACAACAGAGCCATTCCACGCAAGTAAACTTTCGCAAGGCATAATACCAATTTCGCATGGGGTATTCAGCGACGCAGGATGATGAATATTACTCAGTCCTAAGTTGTTGAAAAAATGAGTTAGATTTTGAGAACAACAACATACTTCTTGCTTTGAATAAAGGGATATTACAGAATTGAGCTGAACCTTTATCTCCTCTTCAGAAGTACAATATAAAAGTTTTCCTCCTGCTTTGATGAAATTTTCAACAAAAACAATAGGTAGATCGTCTTCTCTAGAAAATTTACTTATTGATATATTGCCATCATGAAGAGTTTCTTCCATCGTTTTTCTATTCAGTAATGCTTTACGAATATTTTTTATTATATGCTCTTTATTCTCATTTTCTTTCATTATTCAGTATCCTGAGGCAAATCGGTCGTCTTTTTATTGATATCTGATTCTTCTTTATCTTGTTTTTCTGCAATTGGTTTTTGTTCTTCTTCAAAAGGGCGTTTACCGTATATTTCTTCTAAATCTTCTCTGAATATCACTTCACGCTCAATAAGCAGATTCGCAAGTAAGTCTAATTTATCACGATTTTCGCTTAATATGGTTTTTGCTCGTATATAGGCTTCCTCAATCATATTGTGTACTTCATTATCGATTGATTCTGCTGTTTTTTCACTGAATGGTTTGGTGAAACTCATTTCCGATTGTCCTGTAGAATCGTAGTAACTGATGTTTCCAATTTTATTGTTCAACCCATAATAAGCAACCATGGCGAATGCTTGTTTGGTAACTCTTTCCAAATCGTTCAATGCTCCTGTAGAGATTTTCCCAAATACCAGTTCCTCAGAAGCTCTTCCGGCAAGGGTTGAAGTAATCTCGTCAAAGAGTTGTTCATAGGTAGTGATTTGGCGTTCTTCCGGAAGGTACCAGGCAGCTCCTAGAGATTTTCCTCTAGGTACGATAGTTACTTTAACTAATGGATGGGCATAACGTAACAACCAACTTACTGAGGCATGTCCAGATTCATGGTACGCAATAACTCGTTTTTCATGAGGAGTGATTACTTTGGTTCGTTTTTCTAATCCGCCTACAATACGATCAACAGCGTCTAGAAAATCTTGTTTGTCAATTTCTTTTTTATCGTGACGTGCAGCAATTAATGCCGCTTCGTTACAAACATTTGCAATGTCAGCTCCTGAAAAACCGGGCGTTTGGCGGGCAAGAAAATCGTTATCCACATTCTTACCTAACTTTAATCCGCGCATATGGACAGAGAATATTTCTTTTCGCTCCTCGATATCAGGAAGCTCTACATAAATTTGACGATCGAAACGTCCGGCTCGAAGCAATGCTTTATCCAATACATCGGCACGGTTTGTTGCTGCCAAAACAATAACTCCGGCATTCGTTCCAAAACCATCCATTTCTGTGAGTAGTTGATTTAATGTGTTTTCTCTTTCATCGTTAGAATTCGAGAACGAATTACGACCGCGTGCTCTACCAATAGCATCTATTTCGTCAATAAAAATGATACATGGAGCTTTATCTTTGGCGGTTTTAAATAAATCTCGTACACGCGAGGCTCCAACGCCGACAAACATTTCTACAAAATCGGAACCCGACATCGAAAAAAACGGCACTTTTGCTTCACCGGCAACGGCTTTCGCCAATAAAGTTTTTCCGGTACCTGGAGGACCAACCAAAAGAGCTCCTTTTGGAATTTTCCCGCCTAATGTCGTATAGCGCTTAGGATTTTTCAAAAAATCAACAATTTCCATAATCTCTACTTTGGCTTCCGCTAACCCTGCAACATCCTTGAATGTTATATTCGTTTGTGTTTTGGCATCATAGACTTGGGCTTTTGATTTTCCGATATTGAAAATACCTCCGCCGCCTCCGCTTCCTCCACCCATTTGCTTCCGCATAACCATATTCATAATCACAAATATACCGATAATCAATAGGAAAGGGCCTAAAAAGATAAGCATATCTTTCCAAAAGTTTGAACGTGTTTCCGGAATTACGTTAATGCGCGAATTATTGATGACTTGTTGTTTTTGCGCAAGGGTTAAACCACTCCCAGTGGTATCGCGGGCGATAATTTGGTTTTGGACATTCTCAAGATCTTTATCGAATTTCTCAAATGTTACAAATTTATATGTGTAAAATGCGTTTTCCGTATTTTCCTTACCAAACATATTTTTCGACAACAACTCTTTGTATGCTGTGTCGTTTTGAAGAGCCTCTTTTTTAATATATATTTCGGCATATTCTTTATTTACGACTTTTATTTCTTTATAATCGTGATTTAATAGAATCGTTTCCAGTTTTGGCCATTGAATTTCTCTAGAGACTCCAGAACCGTCGCCGCTAATCATAAACCACCCCAGTGTTAGAATAATAACACTATATACAATATACATAATTGTATTGGGTTTCATTTTTTTCGGACTATTATTTAGTGGTTTTTTATTATTAGGTGTTGATTTATTTTCCATTCAATTTGGTATTATGGTTATTAAATACAATGGATTATTCTTGGAATTCGATTCTTTCTCCGTCTGCCCAAAGTTGTTCCAATTTGTAAAATTCGCGATTCTTTTCTAAAAAAACATGTGCAATAACGTCGAAGTAATCCATCAAAATCCATTCGGCATTTTCGTAGCCTTCTGTTTTGTATGGGTTTGATTTGGTTATTTTTTTTACGGTTTCATGTATTGAGTCAGCAATAGCTTCGGTGTGTGCTGGAGCATTGCCTGTACAGATAACAAAAAAGGCAGCGGGTGCGCTTTGTATACCTTGCAAATTTAGAATTACAATATCTTTTGCTTTCTTTTCGCTCATACCCTGTGCTACAAGCCGTGCAAGCATCTCGGATTCAGGAATGTTTACTTTTTTCTTGCTCATTCTTTATGTTATGAAATTAACTTGCAAATATACATATATTTTGTAAATTGATTGCAATTTATTTTGATGAAATAGCAATTCATCCTAAATAGAGAATTCGCCTGTCGTAGATACGTTTCATAATAAATAGGTTGTATGATTTTATGCGACTGTAGTGTGAATAATAAAATTGCTTTTAGTGGAAACATTCTTTTTTGATTGTAATTCATAAAAAGGCTTGTTTATAGGACCTTTGATGGTACCTTTTTGAAATCTATTCTGATTTTATCGTATTTTATTTTTTAGTTTGAGCTAAATGAAATACCCATTATGCAATTGCTTAATGGGTATTTTAATATTTGTAATTTTAAATGAGGATATACATTCATAAGCTAAGTTTATAATACCATTTCCATTTTTTCAGTAATCCAGTTCTCTATGTCGTCCTTTGGTTTTGAAATGCTTCCTATGTTATAGTTTTTTTGTAAAAGATTAAGTATATTTGGAGATAAAAACGCGGGCAAAGTAGGACCTATGTGGATGTTCCGAATTCCTAATGATAATAATGCTAACAAGATAATAACCGATTTTTGCTCATACCACGCAATGTTGTAGGTAATAGGGAGATCGTTAAGACTTTTGTATTCAAATCTCTTTTTCAAAAAGTGTGCAAATTGGATAATAGAATAACAATCATTGCACTGTCCTGAGTCTATAACTCGAGGAATACCTTCGATAGATCGTAGATTAAGTTTGTTGTAGCGATATTTTGCACATCCTGCTGTAATGATGAGAGTATCGTGAGGAAGTAATTGTGCAAAATCGGAGTAATACTCTCTACTTTTCATTCGACCGTCACATCCTGCCATAACAACGAATCGAGTAATGGTTCCATTTTCTAAAGCATCGATAATTCGATCAGTGAGATGAGATAACTGATTGATACCGAATCCAATAATAATATTTCCATATTCGATTTCTTTGGGAGGAGCACAATGCAATGCATGTTCGATAATTTTACTAAAATCTTTTGGTTTCCCATCTTTCCTGTCAGGTATATGGGTGCAACCTTTTAATGCTGCGGTTCCTGTGGTATAGATTCGATTTCTGTATATCGCATTTTCCATAGGAGGAACAATGCAGTTTGTAGTAAACAATATGGGACCTTTAAAGGCAGTGAATTCTTCTCGTTGTTCCCACCACGAGTTTCCATAATTGCCCGCAAAGTGGGCAAATTTTTTAAAATAAGGATAAGCATTTGCCGGTAACATTTCACAGTGTGTGTATACGTCTACACCGGTATCTTGTGTTTGAATCAGTAATTCTTCTAAATCTTTCAAATCGTGTCCGCTTATCAATATTCCCGGATTACGTCGGACACCAATGTTTACACGCGTCATTTCCGGATTGCCATAAGCAGAGGTGTTGGCTTTGTCAAGAAGTTTCATCGCTTCTAATCCTATAATTCCGGTTTCTTTTACCAAATCCATCAATTCCGTTTTCGATAATGTAGGATTCAATGTTTCCGAAAGTGCACTATGGATGAATCGATGAATTTTTATATCTGTAAATCCTAGATTCTCAGCATGATGTAGGT
>CAYYUE010000057.1:0-12176 GCA_964474745.1 uncultured Bacteroidaceae bacterium
TGCATAGCTTAGTTTTATCAAAACAATAGTTACAAGGATTTCGGAGCATTCGGGTACAAAATACAAATAACAATTCATTCCACTTGCAATAAATGATTGGACTTTGAAATATGTAGAAATTCGAAAATTAATTGACAAAAATACCATTTCTCAATTTATACAGCCTGCTAAAAACATCATAATGGCGACAGTATATATAATACAACATGCGATTCTCGATTGATTCGAGAATCGCATGTTGTGATTAAAATACAGTACAAATTATTGGTTATTTTTTTCTGTAGATGAAGGTGTATTTTCTACCGCTTTAGGTTGTGGAGTTTTTGCTATTTCCCAGTGGAACGGCTCAAATTGTTCCCCATCTTTCAATTGATTCCAAGAAGGTTTACGAGATGCGTAAATAATGAATGGCAATCCTACCACAATAACGCATCCGAGTATCAATACCAAGAACCAAACTACAGGACTTCCCGATGGAATTTGACTTGGAGGAATAAAGCTTAAAATAAAGGCCAATAAAGAACCGAGAAAACCTAATCCGCCTATAATCCACATAAAACCAGTGCTTCCTAGTTTAAAAGGACGTTTTGCATCTTTCATTTTATAGCGCAATACTATAGCACCCGAAAACATCAACATATACATGATAAGATACAGTAATACGGTTAACTGTGACAAAATCTGGTAAAATGTTTGAACGGATGGCATGATAACAAACAGCAAACTTAAAAACGTAACTACACATCCTTGAATGATAAGAATATTTTTTTGTACACCATTTTTGTTGGTTTTTTGGAGAACCGGAGGTAGATATCCTGCTTTTCCAACCGAAAGCAACCCTTTTGAAGGACCGGCAACCCATGTCAACACGCCTGCTAATACTCCAAATGCCAAAGCAATAGCAATAATGGGAGAAAGCCACGACATGTGAATATAACGAAAATATCCGTCGAATCCTGTTAACAAACTTTGAGTAAGATTAATATCTTTCTGTGGTATGATAACACCTAACGAAAATGTCCCTAAAATAAAAATTAGTACCGTTATCAAAGCTCCTATAAATACAGCTTTGGGATAACTTTTACTGGGGTTATTAACATCTTTTACATGGACCCCTGACATCTCCATCCCTGCATAGAATAAGAAAATACTGGAAGCCAACACTAGATTGTTAAAATTTGATAAATCAGGAAAGAAACCGCCACTCCAGTCCATTTGGGATTGACCCCCTGTAGCTAAATAAATAATTGCTAAAATAATCAACAAACCCGCTGGAATAATCGTTCCTACCAAACCTCCTATCTTCGACACCTTTCCAACCCATCCCATACCTTTTAAGGAAATGAATGTGGCCAACCAATAAATAATTAAAACGACTACAAGTGTATAAATTTTATTAGATGCCAATAACATATCACTACTTGTATCCATTCCGATAAAAGCAATAGAAACAGCACCAAAAGTAAGTACTGTCGGGTACCAAATAGTACTTTCTACCCATTGTAACCATATTGCCAAGAAACCCAATCGTTTTCCATAGGCCTCTCCAACCCATCGAAACACCCCGCCTTGTTTATCTTGAAACATTGCAGCTAACTCAGCAGCAACCAACGACGTTGGAATAAGAAATACGATGGCGGCAAAAAGATAATAAAAAGCAGAACTTACTCCATATTCTGCTTCTGCAGGAAGTCCTCGTAGACTTACCACTGCCGTAACATTCATTATTGCCAGAGTAAAAACTCCTAATTTGGCAGCATTTTTTGTAACGTTTGACATAACTAACTGTTTTTCATTATTAATTTAATTCATTATTATTGCAAATACAACATTTTCTATAACATTGCTTTTTATTCTTTTGTTTAGATCTCGATTTTTTTCAATACTCTGTATCCTAGTTAATAAAGAATTTTAAACAATTCAATTGTATTACACTTTTTATCACGTATACAACAAAATGATTTGAAAAAAGACTTTTTTTAACTGTTTTTTTATTTATTTTTGAAGACATTCAATTCTTCACAAAGCTATTGAGAAAAACACGAACTTAATATAAATCTTTTTGTTATGAAGAGAAATCAATATTATTTTAAAATATCAAATCTAAATTTACAATAATCAAAAAATCAATAGCTTCCAGAACAAAGATATGTTTTTCATTTTGAAAACCATAAATAACTTGGTTGATTATTTAAATTATTGTACCTTTGCATGTTGAAAATTAAAAGAGAGAATGGAATATAATACACAAAGAGAAAAACTGAAAATCACTGATTATGGGCGAAATGTATGTAAACTCATTGAATTCGCAAAAACTATTCAGGATAAAGAAAAACGAAATCAAGCCGCCAATGTCATTATTAGTGTGATGTCACAAGTAAATCCTCATGCGAAAGATAATGTGGATTATAAACACAAGCTATGGGATCATTTAATGATTTTGTCTAATTTCGAATTAGACGTGGATTGTCCATACCCCATCACACGAGAAAATACGGTTCATTTTACGCCTGAACGACTTAAATACAAAAACCATAGAATTAGATTCCGACACCATGGAAAATTTATGGAAAATATGATTCAAAAAGTAATTGAATATCCTGATGGAGAAGAAAAAGATTTTTTAATAGAACTTATTGCTCATCATTTAAAGAAATCTTATTTAACATGGAACCGGGATACGGTTAGCGATGACCTTATCTACGAACAATTTAACGAACTTTCAAAAGGGAAGCTTAAATTGAACGAAAATTTTCAGTTATTACATTCTCGTGAATATATTACTCCTCCGACTTCCACAAGCAACAATATAGGGAACCCGAATCGTCCTAAGAAAAAAACCAACTTACAACGTAACACCAATAATAGCAATAACAATAATAAGCAGAAAAATAAATACCCGTCGCAAAATAATAGCAAAAAAAGTTATAGCAAAAATAAATAATACCATAAAACAAATACATAAAGGTTATGAGTTCTTTTGAAATAGTCGGAGGGAAATGTTTACATGGCGAGATTGTTCCACAGGGAGCAAAAAATGAAGCGCTACAGGTGATATGTGCTGTTTTATTAACGACTGAAAAAGTTGTTATTGAAAATATCCCGAACATTCGTGATGTAAATAAATTGATAGAATTACTTGAATTACTAAATGTAAAGGTAGAAAAACTTTCTGTAGATACATATCAATTTCAAGCAAATAATATTGACCTTTCGAAAATGGAAACTCCGGAGTTTTCCCAACGGGCAGGCTCTTTACGAGGTTCTATCATGATTGCAGGACCTTTGTTATCTCGTTTTGGTAAAGCTATAATACCTCAACCCGGAGGTGATAAAATTGGGCGTCGTCGTTTAGATACTCATTTTTTCGGATTCGAAAAATTGGGTGCAAAAGTATCCTACGTAAAAGACCATTATTCGGTTACGGCAAAAAAGCTCACCGGAAACTATATGTTACTCGATGAAGCATCGGTTACAGGAACAGCCAACATTATAATGGCATCAGTCTTTGCAAAAGGAACCACTACTATTATGAATGCTGCTTGTGAACCCTACGTTTACCAACTTTGTGGAATGCTCCTTCAAATGGGTGCTAAAATTTCCGGTGTAGGCTCCAATTTATTGGTTATAGAAGGCGTTGATCATTTGAAAGGATGTACCCATCGCCTGTTACCGGATATGATAGAGGTTGGTAGTTTCATCGGATTGGCCGCCATGACATGCTCCGAGATCACCATAAAAGATGTCCAATATCATCATCTAGGAATTATCCCAGAAGTTTTCAAACGGTTAGGAATTGATATCTGGCAACACAACAATGATCTTATCGTTCCAAAACAAGACCATTATTGTATTGATCGATTTATGGACGGATCGATTATGACTATTTCCGATGCTCCTTGGCCGGGATTTACTCCTGACCTCATCAGTATCGCATTAGTAGTCGCCATTCAGGCAAAAGGAAGTGTATTAATCCATCAAAAAATGTTCGAAAGTCGACTATTTTTTGTTGACAAACTCATCGATATGGGAGCTCAAATTATATTATGCGATCCTCATCGTGCCACAGTTATCGGCATGAACCATGAACATCCTTTACGCGGAGTGACGATGGTCTCTCCTGATATTCGGGCAGGGGTAGCTTTGCTTATCGCAGCACTTTCCGCTCAAGGAAAAAGCAGAATTGACAATATTGAACAAATTGATAGAGGGTATCAAAACATCGACAGCAGATTACGTGCGCTAGGTGCAGATATCACTCGAATAGATTAAAGTAATTCATAACCATATCATCAACACTTTAAAAATTAATTTAGGACTACTTAAATGATCTTTGACAAACTATTTACTCGTAAAGAAAAAAAGATTCTCTCCTTTTTATCGACAGATATGCATTCGCATTTAATACCAAATATTGACGATGGAGTTAGGGATTACTCCGAGGCTATGTCATGCATACGAGAAATGAATCAACAAGGATTAAAAAAAATCTATATTACACCTCATTTTCAAGCACATAAATTTAATAACGAAGAAACTGATATTCAAAATAGATTCGAAGAACTGAAAAAAATTGTAAAAGCAGAAAGTATCGATATTGAACTTGGATTAGGAGGCGAATACCTTATTGATGATGGTTTCAGAAACCGTATCAAAAATGAGAGTAAATTACTAACCATCAATAATAAATACTTACTGATTGAGTTTCCATTCCATCAGTCATTAATCGGTATGGAGGAATTAATTTTCGATTTGCAAACAAAAGGTTATGAAATCATTCTGGCTCATCCGGAACGGTATTCCTACCTATCTTACAACTCGCCTTTATTACAACATCTCAAAGAACAAGGAGTTTATTTTCAATCCAATATCCTTTCATTTGGAGGTTTTTACGGGAGTACATCTCAACAAACCGCATACCAATACGTAGAAATGGGCTGGATTGATTTTTTAGGTTCGGATATGCATAATAAAAAATACCGCGAAGCATTGATAAAGACATGTAGCATGCCGAAATTCCAAAAACTAATAAAGAAAAATACATTTTTAAATAACCAATTATAATACAGGCTATGAACGTATTAAATGCCATATCTCCTATCGATGGAAGATACAGAAAACAAATAAATGACTTAGGCAACTATTTTTCCGAAGCTGCCCTTATTCGTTATAGAATACATGTAGAGATAGAATATTTTATCGCTCTTTGCGAACTACCTCTTCCTCAACTCGCCAATTTCGACAAATCGTTATATGCTCAACTACGCAATATATATATAAATTTTAACGATAACGATGCATTAGAAATCAAAGATATTGAAAAGATAACGAATCATGATGTAAAAGCCGTAGAATATTTTATCAAAAACCATTTTGATACATTAGGATTACAAGCTTATAAAGAATTTGTCCATTTTGGTCTTACATCACAAGATATCAATAATACATCCATTCCTCTTTCATTAAAAGAATGTCATAATAAAACATATATGCCCATGATGGAATATATCCTTTCATTGCTTGAAGATAAAGCTTATGAATGGAAAAATGTTCCTATGCTTGCTCATACTCACGGACAACCCGCTTCACCAACAACTTTAGGCAAAGAAATTATGGTTTTTGCTTACCGTTTGAAACGGCAAATGGATTATTTCAAAATAATTCCGTTTTCAGCTAAATTTGGAGGTGCAACGGGAAATCTCAATGCACATATAATTGCCTATCCGAATATTGAGTGGATTAATTTTGCAAACGATTTTGTGGCAAACCATTTAGGTCTAGAGCGTTTACAATATACGACCCAAATCGAAAACTACGATAATATGGCTGCATATTTCGATAATTGGAAACGTATTAATGTGATATTGATTGATTTTTGTCGCGACATGTGGGCATATGTTTCTATGGAGTATTTCAAACAGCGTATAAAAGACGGTGAAGTAGGATCATCGGCAATGCCTCATAAAGTAAATCCTATAGATTTTGAAAATGCTGAAGGGAATTTAGGTTTAGCAAACGCTATCTTTGAGCATCTGTCACACAAATTACCTATTTCTCGTTTACAACGTGATTTAACCGACTCTACTGTAAGTAGAAATGTTGGAGTTCCTATTGCTCATTCCATGATTGCATTAAAATCTATTGAAAAAGGCATCGATAAATTACTGCTAAATGAATCCGCATTAGAAAAAGATTTGGAAAACAATTGGGCTGTAGTAGCTGAAGCCATCCAAACTATTTTGCGAAGTATTGGGTATCCAAATCCATACGAAGCTTTGAAGCAATTAACAAGGACTCATACAAAAGTAAACGCTGAAACAATTGCAACTTTTGTAGAAACATTGGATATTGACAATGACACAAAAGAACGCTTAAAAAAGATAACTCCACACAATTACTTGGGAAGTAAAATAATCGACAAATAACAATTATCGAATCCGTTGCTATGAAACATTTTACAGGGAAACAACTAAAACCTTACTATGCACGACTTGTTTTGTTTGTGTTTTTAGTAGTACTCTCTGTTACTTTTACGATAGCCACGGTTTTATCTCTTGCGGATTTTTTAAAAATTTTATTTGAACCCGAATCTACTGTTTGGGAAACAAATACCGATAACCACAAATTAAATTATGGGTTACAACAATTTTACCTTTGGCTCATTTCTTTTGGAAAATCGAAATCTATTATTTTATTTTCAGGAATCTTATTCGGACTTTATGCACTTAAAAATATCTTTTCATACTTAGCAGAAATACAAATTTCAATTCTTCGATCACGAGTAATCCGGAATATTCGAAATCAACTCTTCCATAAAACCATGCATTTATCAATAAATTATTTCGGATATACGCGTAAAGGAGACATTATTTCTCGTTTCAGTAACGATATTATTGAATATGAGGAAAATATTATCAAAGCAATTCGACAAATCGTCATTGCCATAATTAATATTGCGCTATATTTAACCGTTCTATCTTACATTAACATAAAACTGACGGTATTCATGCTTTGCATGCTCCCACTGATCGCATTGGTTATTTCGCGAATTACTCGTCACTTAAAAAGAAAATCATTAACCTTACAACAAAAAACATCATTTCTTATGTCGCTTATAGAAGAAACCTTGTCCGGTATACGTATTATCAAAGCATATACAGCCATCGAATTTTCCAATGAGCGTTTTCAAGGATATAATGAATCGTACACGCGGCTTCGCAACAAAGTGTATCGACGTGTCGACTTATCTTCTCCCATTAGCGATTTTATGGCAAATTGTATCGTTATCGGTATTTTATTATTTGGCTCGTTTTTGGTATTCAATAATGATTCGGGGCTTTCCCCTGAATTATTTATTACTTATATCATGATGTTTGTTTTATTAATAAATCCGGTAAAAGACATGGCTAATGCGTTTTCACAAATGAAAAAGGGAAAAGCATGTACCGATCGATTACATGAGTTTTTATCAATTCCAGAAACGATAAAGGATTCCAACAATCCGATAATATTTAATGGTTTAAAAAAACATATTCTATTCGATCATGTATTTTTTTCCTACAATAACATTGACTCTGTATTAAATGATATATCTTTAATTATCCCTAAGGGACAAACGGTTGCACTCGTCGGTCATTCTGGATCTGGAAAATCGACTATGGCCGATCTTATTTCACGTTTTTATGACTGCTCATCCGGGAATATCTTATTTGATGATATTCCATTACCTCAATACAACATTACGAGCATTCGAAATCATATCGGAATTGTATCTCAAGACACCATTCTATTTCACGATACCATCTACAATAATATCGCGTTTGGAATAACCAAAATAACCGAAAATGATATCATAGCCGCGGCGAAAATTGCCAACGCACATGATTTCATTATGCAAATGCCCAAAGGCTATCAAACGGAAATCGGAGACCGCGGCGATCGACTTTCAGGGGGGCAACGACAACGCCTCAGCATTGCCCGTGCTATATTAAAAAATCCGGATATCTTAATTCTTGATGAAGCAACTTCTGCTTTGGATACAGAATCTGAACGTTTAGTTCAAAACGCTCTTAATCATATACTAAAAAACAGAACGGCCATTATAATTGCTCACCGATTATCAACCATTGTCAATGCAGACCAGATTGTTGTTCTAGACAAAGGTAAAATTGTTGAACATGGGACACATCAAGAATTGTATGCCAACTCGGAAAGTTTATATCACAAATTGTGTTCTATGCAACAGTTTCAATAATAATATTATATATCTATACTAAACAAAACATCGAATGCCATATTCCTCATTTTTGGCAAATACGAAGTTCTTAAACCTATTGAAACCGGTGTCGATATCAACAAAAAATTACATTTTGCATTACATTCAAGACCTACTGAATATTGATAATCACGGCCTCTTATTCCAAACATCCCGTCATAAAATATGTTAGCGGAAAGACGTTTTAGGTATACCCACCAACCCCAATTCCAATCCGGATAGGCAATAGGAAATGTATAATTCACCTGATATGACGCCAAAACATTGGTTGTATTCACATACCGAAATCCTCTAGCTGTACGTAAACTACTCGAAAAGCCCGATACTCCGCGAACACAAGATTGTATCCCTCCGTACAAACGGATGGAATGGGTTGGGATTGGAGATGGAAAATATAAATTTGTCACAACATCAAATACATGAAATGTTGGAGTCACGCCTATACTGTTCGAATACGATATTTTTATCGATTGCAGCCAAGGTGAATACATATATTGATAGGGTTTTTCCGTATAGTGAACAAACGAAGTCGATATTTTAGCATATTGCAAATTAGGAAACTCAATGTCGCTGTTATCTAAAAAATAAAATCCGGAATATCCATATTCACTATGTAACGACATGGAAAAATAATGATTATAATAAGAAAATAAAAATGGAATTTCTGCCCCAATCTTCCATTTAAGTTCATTATACAATATCATTTGTTCCGATTCATGAACCTCATGTCCCTGAAAAGATAATGAAGTATTCAGAATCGGATAAAATCGCAACAATTGATAATCGGCATACAAGTTACCTTTTTGTTCGGTGGTGTTCCATTGAAACCCTCCAGTAAAAATAGAGTTACTCATAATATTTTGAGAAAACACAGATACTCCCAGATCTATTTCTTGTTTTGTAGGATTTATACTAAACGGAGCCCAACTATGAAAATTAAACATATGATCCCAGATGTTATATGTTTTCGATGGTAATAAAGTATCTTTTTCAGGAAGCGGCGGTAAAGAAATATTGGAAATCATCAAAGCATTAGCATTATACATATTTAAGGCAGGAGTGGAAAGTAAAGTATCCATAAATACGGCATACCCTTTAGGGGTATAATACGAAGCCGTAATTGCATTTTGTTCTATCCAATAACTGGAAACCCCAAACTGAGACTGAGCTACCTGTCTAACGTCTCCTTGTTCCCAAATAAGACCGTAAACTTGATCTACACCCGAAATATCCGAAATATAAAAAAGAACATCCCCCTTCGTTTTCAAATGTGAAAGAGTATGATAAGTAGGTTCCGAAACAGCCACCGAAGTTCCATTCTTTATATCAACACATAAGATCGTACTTCCATTATTATCTACCGATATCAAAAAAATACTATCTTGGCACGGATGCCATGCCGGATAAGAATATTGCTTATTTTCAGGCAAATCAACTTTTGCATATTCTATACAAAGGCTATCAAACAATACAATACGAGTTTTTCCACAATCCAATACCTCCAGCGCAGCCAATTGTTTTTTGTTGGAAAAAGCGGGTGAGAACAAATTGCGTTTTCGAGTCAACACAATCCGGTTTTTCATTTTTATATCGGAAACTACTAAATTATTATACAATACATTCCATCGTTTATCAGGAACACTTTCCACCCATGCAATGTGAGAATCGGAACATGTTGCATAATTATCATAAACGTTTCCTATTGCCGCTATTTTTGTTTCTTCTCCATTGGTATCAATTTGTACAAATGATGAAGTTTCTTTAAAGCTTCGTTTTATCATAATGGTATGAGATTCTATTCTTCCAACCACATAATAATTTGTATACGTCTGAAGTTCTTGGGTTATGCGTTTTCCTCTATCATTTAAAGAAAATTCTTCATTCCAATACGTTTTCCAAAAAACCATTGCAGAGTCATATTGCGCCTTAAAATTTCCTTTGTTATAAAATGGAGCCAATTGCCAAAATTTTGCGGGCACTCGCTGATATGCTTTTTTCCAGTACAAATTTCCATACCGAGAACGATCGTATGCTATTAAAAGATACCCCAGGACATAGTCGTTCGGAACAAAATCTTTATAAGAACCAAAATTCGCTTTATAATATGAAAATGGTTCTTGAGTACTTAAAATAGCTCGTTGCGAAGCCAAAAACGACGCTTGTCGGCCTCGGCCGGAACGAGAAAGTACCGTTTCCGCCCACGTGGCATCTCCTTCTAAATACCACATCGGAACAAATAGTCCTGCAACAGCTCCGATTACATGTTGTCCAAAAACAGATGTAAGAACCCCTGTAGCGCTTTGATTTAAACTTTCCATTTGCAATTCATGACGATATTCATGCAATGTAAGCTGCTGTAACCATAGTTGCGAATACGAATCTTGAGGAGGGCAAGTCCAGTATTCGGTACGTTTAGGAGCCCATACCGACAAACCATTCGAAAAGCTACCTACAGCATGAAATACTACAGGTGTTTTCGTTTGTTTTTTTCGTATAGGAATATCCATCTCCCGATAATTAAAGTAGGCAAAAGTATCACAATAATTAGCAACTTTTTGTGCCATTGCTTCATAGTAGTCAGGATATATTAAAACAAATTTTTGAGTTTCTATTTGCCGCCAACGAAGATTTGACGGATCTTGTCCGGTTACATAATATTGAGCATTTAAAGAAAAAAAAAGACCATTTAAACACGCAAGCGAAAAAACAACGCTCTTAATTGTGTTAAATAGTTTTTTCTCTGTTCGCATCTTCTATACCTTAGTATTTAAATATTATGTTCGAATCTTTAGATTTATGTGTGTGTTTAAGTATTTAATGGCTATCATTATTTCATTTTTTTCCCTTTCGTTTTGGCTTTGGGAACTTTCACTGCCGGCTTATCCTGCAATTTTTCGTCCATGCGCCCCCGAAGATAGTAATCACATACTTCTGTAAGCCCACACTCATTACATTTAGGGGCACGGGCAATGCATACATAACGTCCGTGCAAAATAAGCCAATGATGAGCTATCGGTATTTTTTCTTCCGGAATATGTTTTACTAATTCTCGTTCCGTCTCTAAAGGTGTTTTAGAATTTTGAGTCAATCCGATGCGATTGGCAACACGAAAAACATGAGTGTCTACCGCCATAGCAGGCAAGCTAAAAATAACCGAAGCAATCACATTCGCAGTTTTTCGACCAACTCCTTGTAATTTCTGTAACTGATCCACATCAGAAGGTACTATTCCATCGAAATCCTCTACCAATGTTTTTGACATCGCTACCAAATGTTTACTTTTATTATTCGGGTATGAAATGGATTTGATATATTCAAAAATTTCTTCCGAAGTGGCTTTGGACATGGCATTCGCATTAGGATAAGCTTGAAGTAAAGCAGGAGTCACCATATTCACTCGCTTATCGGTACATTGAGCAGATAAAATAACTGCAACCAATAACTCAAAAGGATCTTTGTAATGCAATTCACTATTTGCTATTGGGCGAACTTCTTCAAAATAAGAAATTACTCGCGCGTATCTTTCTTTTTGTTGCATGTTTCAGGAATTTCTATGGTTACAAAAACAGGGTAATGATCTGAAATATCAGCCTTAATCCGATTATATGAGTCCGTTTTCAGGTTTTTATCATGAAAAATATAATCAATTCGAAAGGCAGGAAACTTTCCATTATATGTAGTACTGAATCCTTCGCCTTTTTCTACAAAACTATCTGTAAAATAATTTCTTATTTGTTGATAGGAATACGAGGCCGGAGTATCGTTAAAATCACCACATATAATAATTTTATAAGGTGATTCTATCGCATGACGACGTATAGCCTTTATTTCAGCTTCATGCTTTAATGATGTATTTTTAAATTTACGAACAGTTTTCCTACTATTCTCAGTTACGTCTCCT
>CAYYUE010000058.1:0-12123 GCA_964474745.1 uncultured Bacteroidaceae bacterium
GATTGAAAGTCGAATAATTGACGATAGAAACCATTTTTGAGCAATCAAAATATAAACATTTGATACATGATTCTATAAAAAACAAGCGTATCCCATTCTATGGAAATCTGCGGGCATTTGTTATCGCATATGAGTTATAGTAGTAAACCAACACCGCAACAGAGTGAAAATAGAAACGTTAAAACAATTAATATAGGAAATTGTCGATTGAGTATCTTTCCGGATGATTTTTTGACACGTACCAAATGAAAAATAAATACGGGTAATAGTATGATAAAAAGAAAAGCACTCCATTTTTTCACAACCAAAAGATTAAAACACATCATTACTATAAAGGGAAATACGGTTAAAAAAAGATGATAATAAAATCCTTTTTCTTTTCCTATTTGTACAATAAATGTTCTTTTTTTATGGCGAGTATCGCTTTCAACATCTCGCAGATTATTTAAGTTTAATACTGCTGTAGCAAGTAATCCGATGGCGGATGCAGGCAACAATAACCACACCTCTATGTTGTTTGAATACAAAAAATAACTCCCTGCTACTGCCAACCATCCGAAAAATAGAAACACAAAAATATCACCCCAACCATAGTACCCATAAGAACATTTACCTAGGGTATAGCCTATCGCTGCAAAAATGGATAAAGCTCCTAATATTATAAATATTAACGTGTTCCAGGAAAGTATGACAAAATTGGCATGCACAATCAAAGCACAGCCTGAGATTAATACAATTACAATACATGCAATAAGCATGTATTGTAATTGTATTACGGTAAGTTCTCCTTTCTGAATGCCCCGCAGAGGACCTAACCGATCGGTATCGTCCGCACCTTTTTTAAAATCGCCGATATCGTTGGCGAGGTTCGAGATAATTTGTAAAGAAATAGCTGTCAATAGGGCTAATAGCAGGATGGTTACATCGAAAATGCCTCTATCATAGGCGTAGAAGCCGCTGAACAAAATGCCTGAACAGGCTAATGGCAACGTTTTTAAACGCAAACTTTCTATATACGGTATTAATTTTTTGAACATGCTTTATTTATTTTGCTTGCAAAATTAAGAATATCTTACATATCTGTAAATGCCTTTTTATTCGGAAAATCCATGTTTTATTACGATTCTTTATTCTTTAGTATTTTATATTTCAAAAATCATGTGTGTATCTTTGTGTATAGATGCGTTTTAGATCTTTACCCATACCCAGTTGTTAGGATAACGTATCCGGTAAATCCGGAGCAATGATTGTCGATATCATTATGGATGACTTTTCCTCAAATTCAAATATCCCTTTTTATTTCGGAGATCGAATCGTCGATATTTTAGAATCTCGTTGTGAGTAAAAACATGTTTGTTTTATTTGCATGTATCCGAATTCGGTTAGTAACTCCTTGATGATTTGATCATGTGTTTTAATCTATGGTTGCAGTGTTAATGGTTTCAATATATTCTTTACAATTCCCTGCATTTTTCAAGTTTGTTTCCTCTTCAGCCAATCAATGACACCATTTTTGATCCGGGATATCATGGTCGAGACTTATCCGGTGTACAAAATAACGTTCCCCATATTCACATATTTTTAATTTGATAATTTCTACGGCTATAGAAATTTATCATGATGATTTAATCGTCCTGCATGGAATTCTGTTGAAATGTGGATTGTTTTATTTGCCTTGTATTACCGATAGTTGTAATTATCATATTTTCATTTTATGTTTAAAAACTACATATCGATTAATGCTTTTACAGTATTATAATTTCTTGTGGTAACGGAAATTTTAAATTTTGAATCGAAAAATGCCGTTGTTAGTTTGGTTTTGTGGTAGGGTGGATGAATGTTCATATACACCATGTTGTGTGTAATACAGTACTCATCGTTGTTTACGGTGTGTATGTTTATGGACGTATCATGAGATGGTGCAAGGTTTGAAAAATCATTCCAAAAACCGAAATATATATTTTCTTGCGGAATGTTTTTAAATGGGTAGTTTTCAAAAATGAGTTTTACTTGTTCCTTAGGCAATGTAACCACCTCAATACGCAATAAAAAATATTTCAAAATGGTTTCACTGATTAACTCATTAATGATTTTCAAATCTTTTGTATTACTTTCGAAAAAAATATTTCCACTCTGCAAATAGAATTGCACTTTTTGCATATCGGTTTCTTGTAAATGAGTTACAAGATCTTTCATTTTTACTTTGTTTTTTCCTCCAACGTTTACCCCTCGGAGAAATGAAATGTACGTATTCATTGTTGACATATTTTAATAATTTTATTTATTCTTTTTTCGCGGGTTTCTAATTTTTTTGCATCGGCTACCCATGCAATCATTTCCTTTTTTCTTGAATAAGAAAAGGTGTTGAATTTGAGCTCCGATGCGGGGTTCTTTTCAAATTCTTCTTGAAGTATTATAGGGACTTTGACGGTCCGTTCTTCCAAATCTTCATAAAAAGTGACATGAAAAATATCTCCAATATCTTTTCCTACCGTTTGTCGAATAGATTTTAAGATACCAAGTATAAAATACGGCTTTCCCATTTTTACCAATGAACCTCGGTAATCAATACCTTCAATTTGAGCTTTGACTTTCACTCTGCCTTTTGGGTTAAATTCTTTACCAATTTCTTCCGGGATTTTTACATATGCGCCGTCGGTTTTATCATCTTTTATTAAAATTTCTTCAAATACATATGTTTTCATTTCAACCTTTTTTCTTTGTTTTCTTTTGCTCTGAATCGTACTATCTTTTTTACCAATTCAAAAGGAATATCCTCTTTTAAAGGAAATTGTATGGAACCTTTTCCTGTTTTATACCGGAACGATTCCTTCAAAAAGGATTCCACTCCGGAAGGGAATGGATAAAAACCAATATGATTTTTGTGCAGCATAAATTGCACTAAAATTCCATGATATAGAAACGAAGGCATATTCCAACGAATGGCTTCTGTGGCTTCAGGGACTGTTTCTTTGATTACTTCTCGTAATTGTTGCAGTTTTTGTCGGTATGCAACGGGGCATAGTGCGATGTACGCATCAATTGTTTTCGGTTTTTCTATATTTTCCATTTTTACATTGTTCAAATTCGGTATATAAAGAGAAAAAAATGATGTGCTTGATCGGTTACATAGAATATTTTTTACTATTTATAATTTACGTTCATTTCTTTTCTTTTGAGAGAAACGTATAACATTCTTTCTTTTATTTTGCATGGCAAAATGAATACAACGGAAGGTATTATGAGTTTCCTAAAGAACATAGATTTGTGTTGACAGAAATTATATATTGATATTTTCATATATGCTTGCTGTTTTTATCCCTCAACGGTAATACTTAACGTGAATGATCTGGAATTGATTTTTTCAATGGATCGGGTATAATAGGTTTCATCCGGTATTTTCAGATTAACGAGGCCAAACCCCATTTTTAGTTCGATCGCAAATTTAAAATAAGGAAAATAAAAATCAAAACCTACTCCCATAGTATAGCTAAAATCGCTAGGCGATAAGCGAATAATGGATTGGTCGTCTTTATTTTTGTTGTTTTTTAAGGATGCAAAGTCAAATCCGTAACGAATTCCACCAATAACATAAGGACGAAAATTTCGCCATCGCTGCGCACGTATTTTTAGCTCCAAAGGGAGGTCGCCATAAACGGATTCAACTCTTCGCTCTCTATCGGGGTTATAATTATTGGAAATATAAGATTCGGACAACGAATATTTTAATGTTCTATCTACAAATGATATGCCTGGAATTAATCGCAGATTCATATATTCGTTTAACCGTAAATCGCCTATAATGGAAATATGAAAACCGGGTATGTAATAAGACGTTACACCCATTATATTTTCTTGTACGGATTCGTTTTCGGTATATTGTACTGTAAATTTTGATTGTAGATAACCTATTGAAATACCGTAATGCAGCAAATTCTTATCAAAATTATTTAAATTAAAAATTTGAGCTTGCGTAGAGATGCTTGCACTTAATATAAGGATTCCGATTATAATTTTAGTTAGAAATCTCAAAGTTTTTAGATATAAATTGTCAGCTTATAACGTATTTTGATCTTTTTTAGTACTTATTTACTTCTTGTTTTTCTTTTTTAAACAAAGGCTTTCCAAAACTGTTTTTTTGAATATGTTAAGATCCATGAAAAAACAGATCCGATTTCTATTGTGTGTGATTGTATTCTCCATAGTTGCGATGTTTCTGAATACCGTACAAAGCCAAGGAATAACATTCGAATCCTCATTACGCTTATTGTATGAAAACAGCGAAGCATTGCATGCATCGGAAAAACGTGTTGCATTGTCACATGCCGAACGTCAGCAAATCAATTCCTCGTGGTTTCCTATGGTTGTGGCAACAGGAGGTTATACTTTTATGTCGAATGACATAGGGGTAACTCAAGATTACGGAGGTGCCATCAAGCCTCTTCAAGAGCATTTTGCTTCCGATCCTATTTTGAATGCTGCCTTCTCGTTTCTTATAAAGGAATTGGGTAATGTATCGCTTACGATACCTTTGGTGGATAAGAATTGGGCTACCGCGGACATATCTGTATTGTTCCCATTGTTTACGGGCGGAAAGCGTTATTATGCCAATCGAATGGGAAAAGCTTTTGAACAGGTTGTGGAATTGGGACATGAACAAGTTGCATCGGCGTTGTTTTTAACTCTGGTAGAAGTATATTATGGATTGCAATTGAGTATGGAGATAGAACATGTTCAGGAAGAAACATTCCGAGCATTGGAAAGGCATTATGAAGATGTTTGCAAATTGGAAAATAACGGTATGGCAAATACTGCTGACCGGTTAATCGTAAAAGTAGCTTTGGAAGAAGCAAATCGTGAATGGATGGCAGCCGGTAAAAATCGTGAAGTAATGCAATATTCGTTATGCCGTATGGTGGGTTATGATAGTATGTGCAGTCAATATCCCGTATCTCCTATGTTTATTTGCAGCGAAACGCCTTCTTTGGAGTGGTTTCAAGCATTGCTATTACAGCAGGGACCTTTATTGAAGCAGATAGATTCGAAAAAAGTAATAGCTGAAAATTCAGTGGCTATGGGACGTTCTAATTATTTCCCGATCATTTCTTTGGTAGGAAAACAAACGATAGCATCGTATCATGTGCCCAAAAATTTGATTCCGCGCACGATACTCGGAGCTACTTTGGAATGGAACCTTTTTGACGGTTTATCTCGTGAGCGGGAAATAAAGAAAGCGAAATTACAGGTAGAGATATCTGAAAGCGAAAGATCCGACACCGAAAAAAAACTTGTTATTGCGTTGCGAAAATCTTATACCGAATTGCAGAATGCATTAACGAATCTTATTACTGCAAAATCTTCTATAGAAATGGCTGCTGAATTGTTGCGCGTACGCAAACTTTCTTTTTACGAAGGAATGGCAACATCCTCCGAAGTAGTGGATGCCCAGGTATTGTTGGCTAAAATGCACGTATTATACCATTCGGCTTATTATCAATATGATGTTATGTTGGCAACATTGCTTTCTATTTGCGGAGCTCCCGATTATTTTGATACTTTTAGTGCGAATGGGATTATGAAATAATGAAAAACGAGTTGAATTTGAAAAGCAAGATATTCTGTATTCAATTGTATATAGGCTTTGGAATGAAAAAATAAAATTTATGGAAAACGGAAAAACAAAAAAAACGCTGATTATAGTATTTATTTCTATTTTAATTGCTATTGTTGTTTTATCGATATACGGGATTTTGAGGATGGGAAATGATGAGATATTGCTGCAAGGGCAAATAGAGGCGACGGAAATTTCAATATCGGGGACACTTCCCGGGCGCATAGAGGCTTTTTATGTAGAGGATGGACAACGGGTAAAAAAAGGGGATACGTTGGTGCATATTCACTCTGCACAAGCCGAGGCAAAATATGGACAGGTAAAAGCATTGGAATCTATAGCCGTGTATCAAAATCAAAAAATAGACGCCGGAACAAGAATACAAATTGTTGCTTCTTTGAAGGAAATATGGCTAAAAACGCAATCCGATCTTGCTTTGGCTAAAACGACGTTAAGCCGCATTGAGAATTTATATAAAGAGGGGGTGGTAACATCACAGCGCAAAGATGAGATGGATGCTTTGTATCAATCTGCCTTGGCGGCAGAACGTACTGCGTATTATCAATACCAAATGGCGGTTATTGGAGCTCAGAAAGAAGATAAAGAAAGTTCTAAATCCTTGGTTTCTGCGGCTCAAAGTACTGTAAGTGAAGTGCAAGCGGTGTTGGAGGATGCTAAACTTACTGCTCCGGAATCGGGAGAAATAGGTAAACGTTATGTGCAAGTAGGTGAATTGGCAGGAGTGGGAACTCCTATTTTGAATCTTATTTTGATTGATAAATCGTATATGGTGCTAAATGTGCGAGAAGACCTTATGCCTCATTTTAAGATGGGAGGTATTCTCTATGTAGATATTCCGGCGATAGCTCGTAAAAAGGTGCCTTTCAAAATAAATTACATAAGCCCTTTAGGTAGTTTTGCTACATGGAAATCGACAAAGCAAATGGGAAGTTATGATTTGCGAACCTTTGAGCTTCATGCCGATCCGATAGAAAAAGTAGAGGGATTACGGCCGGGTATGTCAGCATTGTTGGTTTTGGAACAATAGAATGGCTTTTCTAGAGAGAACACAAAAAAAATGTATAATGATATAGATGTTTTGTTTGAATAGTAGATAAAATTATGCGAAAGGTAAATCCATTTATAACAGTAATGAAGCGTGAAATTCATTTCATGACATCTCGAAAAGTTTATTTGTTTGCAGTTTTGCTGTTCCCTTTGTTTACGCTTTTTGTCATGTCCACCATCTTTAATAACGGATCGATTGAACAGCTTCCCGTCGGCATTGTGGATGAAGATAATAGCTCTCTTTCCCGTTCGATAATAAGAAATTTGGAAACGGTTCCGCAGCTTCGTGTTACACATATTTACGCCAACGTTGCGGAAGCTCAAAACGATGTTGTAAGTAAAGAAATTTATGGATATGCACATATCCTCCCCAATTTTGAAAAAGACGTGTTGGGCAACAAAGGACCTGTTTTGCCTTTTTATTATCACTATGCTTTTTTAAGTGTCGGTAGCGAGGTATTACAGGGCTTTTCTTCATTTCTAATCCCTTTTTCAGCTTTGCCTTTGATAGAGACGGCTGAAAGATTGGGGATTTCCTCTCAAGATATATCAGCCATGGTAGCGCCTGTATCCATGGAATTACATCCCTTAAAAAATCCTTCATTGAATTATTCCATATACCTTTCGTATCCTTATTTTTATGTAATATTTCAAATATTAATCTTATTGGTTACCGTTTTTGCTCTAGGAAGTGAATACAAAAAAGGTCAGGTAGTGCAGTGGTTACAACAAGCGGGAGGGAATGCTGTGGTGGCACTATATGGAAAGCTGTTTCCTTATTTTATGGTATTTACTTTCATAGGATTTTTTGCCAATATCGTGCTTTTTCAATGGATTGGCATACCTTTGGCAACGAATTTGACGTCTTTGTTATTGGCATTAATTCTATTTATTTTGGCCACACAAGCCATCGCTGTTTTTATTTTTAGTATTTATCCGAACTTGCCTATTATCATCAGCTTTGTATCTATGTTTGGATCCTTGGGGGCAACTATGGTCGGGGTTACTTTTCCGGTTTCGGCAATGCCTCCGGTTATTACATTTGCTTCTTCGTTTTTTCCGGTACGGCATTTTATCGCCATCAGTCAGAATTTGCGCTACGAAGGGTGGGGGTTTGAATACGTGTGGACACATTATGCAGCATTACTTGTGTTTATATTGTTGCCGTTATTGATGTTTTGGAGGTTGTTTCCTAAACGATTGACACAAACGGTATCGATAGGCCGATAAACGATATATTCAGGATGAAAACGTTATATTATATAGTATCTGTAATTATTGCCGAATGCAAAGCAGTCGCAGTTAATATACCTATGCTTATTGTATTGCTTGGCGGAAATTTAGCATATGGAATTCTATATAACTATATGTACGGAACCAATGTGGTGGAAAATGCTCCCATCGCTGTTGTAGATATGTCGGATAGTGAATATAGCAGAACTTTTATTCGGAACATCGATGCTACGCCGCAAGTTCAAGTTTACTCGGTCATTCACAATTATGTGTCGGCTGAAAAAATGATGAAAACAAAAGAAATAGTAGGGATTTTATATATTCCGGATGAGTTTTCCTTATTGGGTACCGATCATCATACAGCAACATTGTCCGGTTATGGATCGACGCTTTCGTTTATGGATTATTTGGTACTGGAAGAGGCCGTTTCTTATACGTTGTTGGATTTTAACGACCGGATAAGGCCTTTATATATAGAACGGTTGCCGGATGATCAAAAAATGCAATTGGCAAAAGTACAACCGATACAGGTGATAAAAACAGCATTATTTAATCCTTCCGAAGGGTATGCTTCGTATTTGATACCGGGAGTTTTGATGATTGTTATTTTTCAAACGTTGATGATGTGCGTCAGTATGATGTGCGGATTTGAAAGGGAACGAAAACGATTGAATTCAGACGTATTTATTCAAGCAATGCCTCGTGCGTATCTGCTTATTGTTATTGGAAAAGCAATTGCTTACTTGCTTATATATTCCATATTTTCATTATTTTTACTAGGATTACTCCCCAAACTTTTTAACTTGCCGGATATGGGAAACGGGCTTGCGATTATGGCTATGATGATCCCGTTTTTATTAGGAACGGTCTTTTTTTGTTTAGTGTTTGTCTCCTTTTATACGGATGGTGAAATACCGTTGTTCATGATTGTATTTATGTCGGTACTGTTGATTTTTCTTTCGGGCATTTCCTATCCTCTGGAATTAATGCCTTGGTATTGGCGGTATGCTCATTATATTATCCCTTCCTCTCCCGCAACATTGGCATTCATAAAACTGAATTGTATGGGTGCTGATCTCTGGCAAATAAAAACAGAGCTTATAACGCTTTGGGTTCAATGCGGAGTTTATTTTATTGCAGCCGTATGTGCATATAAAAAGTTTTTACGAAAATCAGGTTTCATCACCTGTTCTAAAAAAAAGTAAAACGTACACCATAACGGAAGAAAAAAACTTTTGTTATATTTGGTATTTTGTAAAATATCAAAAGATATAAAACGTTTCTAGTATGAAAATAAAAGAATGTAATAAAAAGTATGTACTATGCAAGTTATAGAATTGGTTGAGCAATTAAATCTGAAAATTTTATCGGGAAGTAACGGTCTCGATCGGGAAATAGAGGGATGTTATGTCTCCGATTTGTTGAGTGATGTAATGGGTAATGCAGATGCAGGAAACATTTGGATTACTTTGCAAACACATAAAAATGTGATGGCAATAGCTTCATTAAAGGAACTGGCATGTATTATTTTGGTGAAAAATCTTGTCGCTTCTGAAGATACGTTGAACCAAAGCAACGAAGAGGGGATCCCTATCTTGTCTACATCCATGGAGACATTCGAGATTACAGGTAAAATATATAATTTAGTGCAAAAGAGCTTGTAAGCAAAAAGGATAAGCTCTTAAGAATGGAACTGAAATCATATAAAGCGGATTTACATATTCATACGGTACTTTCACCTTGTGGAGATTTGGATATGAGCCCCAAAAATATCATACAACGAGCTAAAGAATTAGGCTTGGATATGATTGCGATATCGGATCATAACACGACACGGCAGGTGAGGGTTACGCAAAAATTAGGTGCTGAAAATGGTATTTTGGTTTTAGGAGCCGTTGAAATGACCACACAGGAAGAAGCGCATGTGTTGGCTTTTTTTGAAACAGCTCAACAGCTGGAAGCCTTTCAACAATTTTTAGACGAACAGCTTCCTCCTATTTTGAATGACGAGGAACGTTTCGGTTATCAGTTGATTGTAAACGAAGAAGAGGAGATCATAGGGGAGGAGCCGTATTTGCTTATCAATGCAATAAAAGCAGATTTGGATAGCTTATATGAGCGTGTTCATAGCCTTGGCGGAATTTTTATTCCTGCACATGTCAACAAACCGTCGACCAGCTTAATGAGCCAATTGGGTTTTATTCCTCCCGATTTGAAAGCCGACGGACTGGAAATTACCAAATTCATCACCAAAGATGCATTCTTGAAAAAATTTGCATATTTGAAAAGATTTCCATTCATCAAAAGTTCTGATGCTCATTTTCTTCATACCATCGGAGAAGCATACACGGTTTTTCATATGTATGATTTAACTTTTGAAGAGTTTAGAAAAACGTTGCGAAGTGAAGAAGGAAGGTTTATAGACGGAGTGTAAGTATGATATAATGAGTCTTCGGAGAACCATTGTTTGTGCATTGCAAATGACAGAGAATGCTGTTGTCATGAATACGAGTCGATACGGTGTACATATTAAAAAATCAAATTATTGAAAATATATTCAGATGAAAGAATTGGCATTACATGTCTTGGATTTGATGGAAAATTCGATATCCGCGGGAGCTTCTGTAATAGAATTTATGATCCGTGAAAGCATAACGGATAATGTATATGCTTTTACCATCGTAGATAATGGAAAGGGAATGAGTCGTGAGTTTTTGAGCCGAGTAACAGATCCGTATACTACTACGCGAACGACACGTAAAGTAGGATTGGGCTTGCCTCTGATTCAAATGAATGCAGAAAATGCAGGAGGGGGTTTTCATATAGAAAGCGAATTAGGAAAAGGAACAACGTTGGATTTTTGGTTCCAATACGACCATTTGGATCGTCCTCCGTTAGGCGATATCGCCGGAACTATAGTGATGCTGGCAGCTCATCATGAAGACATTCAAATCCTATACAAACATATAACCGATACCGATATGTATGTATTTGATTCGAAAGAAGTGGCAGAAGTTCTTGAAGGGGTTTCGATGAACGACATTTCAATTATACGTTATCTTAAAGACATGATAAAAGAGAACCTTACTGCCATTGGATTTACTCAGTAAATATACTCTTATACAAAACAACATCTTCTTTTGACATATCGTCGATTATCTATTCATAAAAGGTCGTTAAGATGGGTTCAAAAACGGGTTTTACTATGATCTTACCTTTTATAAGTTGTTTTGCGGGAGACGTCACAAAAATTATGTATGTTACGCAATAGTTGCCTACTGTAAACTGTAATAATTTTTATGGTGTTCCATTATCCAACAGCAGCAAGTTCCCTGCTTTTCATATTATTAGGTTTTCTTTTAATCTTTTGTATTGTTTTTGCTTCGTTTCATTGATTGTAAAGCCAGATACATGTCTCCAAAACTGTTGCAATTTGTCATTTCAATATCGAAATCGTCATAGTGGTTTTCTTCTTGGCCTGCAAGGTTTTCAAAAAGTTGTTTGGTAACAGCATCAGATGCTTCATTCGCTTCGCGAGCCCAAATATTGTAATTATTTACCGCGTCTTCTTCAAGTTTCTTGGAGTATTCCATCATCTTTTTAGGATCTGTAATTTTTTGAACACCATGTGTAGGGCGTAATTCAACATCTCCTCCTAAAAACAGAATCCGCTCAGCCAATAGTTCAACATGTTTCATCTCTACTATCGAAATTCGTTCAAACAATTTTGACAAAATATCGTAGCCTCTATCTTCACAATGAAAATGAAAATATAAGTATTGATGTAAAGATTGCAACTCGTCGCCAACGGCTTTATTTAACAATTCAATGCTTTTTGTTCTCATCATTTTTTTTTTAATGTTTTGAGATGTATAAACAATACAAATGGAAAACAGTTCGAAAAAGAGGGCAAAAAAATCATGAATGCCTATTTTCAAATGATTTTTTATGAGAATATGATTACCCTAAAAACGGATTATTTTACATGAACAGGCTTTTTAATTGAAAAATAGGCCTTCAACAAGAGGACTTTAATGTCTTCATATTTATTTTTTTGATTTTATAATCAATGTATTATAAAGATCGGATTATAAATATCCTAAAAAAGTTTGCGCAAATCAAAAAAAGTAGTACCTTTGCACTCGCAAAATCAGCTGCGGATGTGGCGTAATTGGTAGCCGCGCTAGACTTAGGATCTAGTGCCGAGAGGC
>CAYYUE010000059.1:0-11996 GCA_964474745.1 uncultured Bacteroidaceae bacterium
ACAATGGAAAGCGATATTCATTTGGAGAGTAACGCTCCCAAAAATCTAACAAATTGTTTATTACTTGGCTAAAATACTTGTCCTGAATTTTTTAAATAAAAGAGAACGTTTTGAGGCTGACGATTTTACGGAAATATGGAATTGTAGAAAAATAGACCGAGAAGATAGAGTGTAGTTACCGTCTTAATGAATTTATAATTATTTTTAAATCAATTGAATAGGATAAAGAAGAAGGTGTGTTTCATAAAGTTTGATTTTTTTTCGTACCTTTGCACGCCTTTTAAAGGAACATATATTAAATATAATTTTTATGCAAAACATTCGTAATATTGCAATTATCGCACATGTGGACCATGGTAAAACAACACTCGTAGACCGTATGTTGCATCAAGTAAAACTGTTTAGAGAGAATCAGGAATCAGGAGAGCTTATTTTAGATAATAATGATTTGGAGCGTGAACGAGGTATAACCATTTTGTCGAAAAATGTTTCTGTGCATTACGGCGATGTAAAGATCAATATTATTGATACTCCCGGACATAGTGATTTCGGAGGAGAGGTGGAACGTGTGTTGAATATGGCAGACGGAGTATTGTTGGTTGTGGATGCTTTTGAGGGACCTATGCCTCAAACACGGTTTGTTTTGCAAAAAGCCATTGAATTGAATTTAAAACCAATCGTGGTGGTCAATAAAGTGGATAAACAGAATTGTAGCCCGGAATTGACACAAGAAGCGGTGTTTGATTTGATGTTTAATTTGGGAGCTAATGAAAATCAGCTAGATTTTCCCACTGCATATGGTTCTTCAAAACAAGGCTGGATGAGTAGTGATTGGCATACTCCAACAGAGGATATTTCTTACCTAATGGATTTGATTGTTAATCATATTCCTGCTCCTAAATGTGAACAAGGAACTACACAGTTAATGATTTCGTCATTAGATTATTCATCCTATATTGGTCGTATTGCAGTAGGACGCTTGCACAGAGGAACATTGCAAGCAGGGCAGGATATTATGTTAGTGAAACGAGATAACACGCGTATTCGTTCCAGAGTGAAAGAACTATATGTTTTTGAAGGATTAGGAAAAGAACGAATAAAAACACCTATCGAGCCAGGTGAAATTTGTGCTGTTTTGCTTGATTTGGATAAAAATGTAAATTTTGAAATCGGAGATTCAATTTGTGATGTAGAAAATCCAGAACCCTTGAAACCGATTAAGGTTGATGAACCGACTATGAGTATGCTGTTCACGATCAATAATTCTCCTTTTTTTGGAAAGGAAGGAAAATTTGTTACCTCTCGTCATATACGAGAACGGTTATTTAAAGAATTGGAAAAAAACTTGGCGCTGCGTATTCAAGAAACAGATTCTCCCGATGCATTGATTGTATATGGTCGTGGTATTTTGCATTTGTCCGTTCTTATAGAAACCATGCGTCGCGAAGGCTATGAACTTCAGGTTGGACAACCAAAAGTTATTATTAAAGAGATTGATGGGCAAAAATCAGAACCGATTGAGCAATTAACCATTTTAGTTCCTGAGGATTACTCGAGTAAGGTAATTGATATTGTAACTCGTAGAAAAGGCGAGGTGTTATCAATTGAAACCAAAGGCGATCGAATTCAATTGGATTTTACCATTCCATCGCGGGGTATTATCGGATTGAGAAATAACTTGCTTACGGCATCGAATGGCGAAGCTATTATTGCACATCGTTTTAAAAGTTTTGAACCATGGAAAGGAGAATTGGGATCTTATAAAATGGGTGCTTTGATAGTCAAAGATACAGGTACTTCCACCGCATATAGTATTAGTAAGCTGCAAGATCGGGGCTCGTTTTTTATTGAACCGGGTGAAAATGTATATACGGGTCAGGTGATAGGAGAAAGTTTGCGTCCCGACAATGATATTATCATCAATGTTGTTGTAGGTAAAAACTTGACCAATATGCGTAGCAAATCTTCCGATGATAAATCCTCGACGACTCCCCCTATTAAGTTTTCGCTGGAAGAGGCTATGGAGTATATCAGAGAAGATGAATATTTAGAAATAACGCCCAATTCATTGCGTATTCGAAAAATTATTTTGGATGAGGTAGAACGTAAGCGCTCACGTGCGGCAAATGAAATCTCTTCAGAAAATTAATAAAACAAATTCATATTACTCAAAAAGAAAAAGTTGGTTTTAGCTATAGCTAAAACCAACTTTTTCTTTTATATAACATACATGTCTTTTCATTAGAAACCCAAGTAAAAAGAACTTCTCTTCATTGATGATATTATAGAGGAAATGGATATTGATTTTGACTTATGGATAACCATCTATTATCCAATTGAATGTTTCATTAGCATGATGAGTGAACATTTTAGACTCTAAAGTCTTTTATTAGGGTACTATATCAACAGTGAATTATATGAATAAGAAAAAAAGTAATAAAATTTGGAAAATAGTCGGCGCGATAATCCTTGCTGCCTTACTATTGTGGTGGCTTTCAATAGCATTAATAATGGATTCTGATACAAATGAGGAAATGTATATGCCCCCTCAAACCATGATAGGTGATTAATTTTGTATTTTTTTTAAGCGAATATTCTTATACTGGATACTGATTGTATGTAAGCATCGTATCTTTTTGATATATCAAAAGAAACTTTGTAGTCAGGATATTTTAGTAAAGATTTTTGCTGAAAATATGGTCCTTATGACCTTTTATTTAAGGTAGAATGAAGTCTTGGAAAATATGGGTGTTTATGTTTTTGTATGACTTTTGCTTTCGTTATTGATAATTTTTCCGTCGTTTGTTTCCGAGAAATCTGTTTGTAATAGATAATTGTACAAAACATCATTAAGTGATTTGAGTCGTATAAGCTCAGAGAAAAAGTAAGCGAAGACACCTACAATTAGTGTTGGAATCGCTACATCATATCTTCCGGTCATCTCACCAATAAGGACAAAACCTGTTAGGGGTGTACGAACCACAACGATAAACATGATAGACATACCGATCATAGCAAAAAAACCGATATTGTCGAAATCCATAAAATGCATTTTGATTAAAATAAGGCAGAATAGTTTCCCCGCAAGTCCTCCGATGGTAAGCAAAGGAATAAATAACCCTCCCGGCAAACCGGTAGAATTGGAGAAAATGGTGAAAGATGTTAGTACGATAAGTACTATTGATGTATATATGATGCTGTAGTTATTACTGTTCAAGTTGTCAACTAAGTATCCCTGATTTCCACCGATAAGAAGTGGAAAAAAGAAGGCGATACAGCAAATAATGCTGGCGGATAGCAATACTTTTTTTATAGGTTTTATTTTCCATTTTCCGGAAATGTTTTTCCATTTTATAAGTGCAATAGACATTAATTTCCCCATTAGCGTGAAACAAATGCCCATGATGATATAGATTAAAATCATGGATGACTGATTTAATGAAGGAGTATGGATGCTAATGGAATCGTAAATATTGTTTGGAAAGAAATAAGTAGTAACAATTCCGGCAGCTACTCCCGATAACAAACAGGTAATAATAATCTTTTTGCTATCCGGAAGGCTCTTACTTTTTAATGATTCTATTATCAAAATGGCGGACGCTAGTGGTGCGCTAAAAGCTGCTGCAACTCCTGCGCCAGCTCCTGCTGCGATTAAATAGTAAGTATCTTCTTTTTTGAATTTTAATTCTTTTCCAAACATATGCCCTATTAATGAACCTATTTGTATGGAAGGGCCTTCTCGACCGAATGAAAGCCCCGAAGCGATAGATGATATACCTCCAAAAAACTTTGTTATAAGACTTAAAAAAGGTTTGTAATATACCATTTTGCCTTCTATAAGAGCTTTGGTTTGCGGCAATCCGCTTCCACTACTAGTTGGAAATCGGCGAATAAGTTTTTCTACAATAAAAAGAATGAAAACAATAAATGTAAAAAAAATGGCATATTTGATAACCAAATGAATGAAATTGTCAGATATATGATGCGTAATTTGGAATGCATCTGATTGCCCGTCAGGAGCAATCCATTTATTTCTAAAATCTGTAACAAGATGGATCGAATGCCGATAAGCAACACAAATCAAGCCGCTTACAAATCCTACAATAATGGATATGTTGTATAATTTTACATTTTTCCACATGAGGAATAAACAAATGGCTTAAATGAAAGTTGACTATGAAAGTAAGAATATGTTGTTTTGGGATAAGAGCAACTCATCTTTATAGCAAAATGCGTATTTTAATTTTGAATAATTCCTCTAATCTTATAATCAATAATTTGCTCCCTTTTTCAGAAGATTACATGTAAAAAACAATAACGATCAGTTTAAATCCGATAATCCAAATTATCATAGACTGTAATTCCGAAAACAGTTATACGTAAAGACGTCATAATATGACGTCTTTATAATTGGAGTTTAGGCTTGACATTATATTTTGGATGGCTTTTGCGCACTCAACTACTTGTTCATAATTGACGATATGTAAATTATCTTTGGGAGTGTGTGTAATATCTTGCTTGTCGAAGTTCCGAATAAACCAATCAGAACTGACGGCAATAGCTGAACATCCATTTTGTAAAAAGATACTATGATCGCCTTGGTACCATGGAAGTCCTTCTACGATATTGTTATTATTTCGTATAATATCATTCAAAATGTATTGTATATTTTGAGGGAGTTCCATTCCGGAAAAACTGGATAACCCTTTGTGGTATCCGACTCCGTCGATATTGATATTAAGCATTATATTGTCAAATTTATTTTTGTTTTGCTCCAAATATTTCATTTGTCCGGGAACGGCATAATAATCTTCACCATTAAAGGCTACTAATTCAACAGCATATTCCCAGTTATATTCTTTCAACATTTCAGCTAATAGTAATAATACGATAACACCTGTTCCATTGTCAATAGCCCCCGGAGTTCCGATTTTTGTATCCACATGAGCTGTAATCACAATACGTTTATGAGCATTGGAATTTCGTATTGCCACAATGTTGTATGCTGTTTCCGGAGTACGTATTGCTTTTGATTCTAATGATGCATTCTTTCCTATGTAAGCAAGTAATTTTTCACCTTCCGTATCTTTCATATACACAGAAGGAATATCAAAATCTCCATCTTCGAAAAGAGGAAAAGGATAAACTCCTCCTGCGAATGCAGGATTTTGTTTAGTAGCACAAACCAAAGCTTTGGGATGTTTTTGTTCCAATAATGCAATTATTTTCTGATGTTCTTCCGGATTATAAAAAACGAAGTTTTTAGGTGCAATTTGTTCTGCTGCAAGAGAGCTGTGTAATAAAACTATTTTATTGGTAACATCAGCAATTTGCAGTTCTTCAACAGTTGCAATGGCGATTAACTCACCTTGTACTTGACATCCTAAAGAATATGGAGACGAAAACACTTCAAATTTTTCATTGTTGCAACATAGCGTTGCACCATCGGTTTTCCAATCCATAACAGGAAGTAATGTTTCTTCAACCTCCCAGCCAAATTCGGTAAAAATACGTTTCACATAATTTGTTGCCATCCGGTTTCCTGCACTTCCTACACTCCGGTTGGAAATATCAGAACAAAGAACATGAAGGTGGTTTTGAGCTTTAGACAAAAAATCTTTCATTTTATTTTGTATTTTTGATGTGGAAAATAAATGATGTGGCTTTAACTTAGCAGGTTGCTTTGCACATACCATATGCGAAACCACATGGCAAAACTACAGCAATCCTAACATGTGTGATAGGAAAAAACAGACATTTTTTATCACACATGTTAGGGTAGAATGTTTTTTTGAATAGAATATACAAGCTTTTGCTCTGCTATTCCAATTCCATGAAAGTAAGATTTTTTTTCTGATTGGCCAATTTTTCAACAAGGATGTCTACAATATGTAATACCTCTTGCATATCTGCGACATTTATTTTTTCAGTATCATCGGAGGTTTTGTGGTAATCTTTATGCATATCGGTATTGAAGAAAAAGACAGGAATATTATGTTTATAAAAGTTTAAGTGATCAGATCCCATGAATAGCATATTGCTTTTGGGAAAATTTACTGTAATATTTGCTTTTTTAGTTATTTTTTTAAGGAGAGAAAGTCCTTCTTTTGAAGTTCTCGCACCAAGAACTTTTAATCCTTTCTCCGGATCGTATCGACCAATCATGTCCAAATTAACCATTGCTTTTATTTGATCCTTACGAATAGGAAGATTTTCCGTAAAAAAGTTTGCCGAGCCCAACAATCCTTCTTCTTCAGCATCAAATGCAACGAATAATAAGGAGCGTTTCGGACGTTGTGGTAGCGATGCGTATTTTTTTGCAAGTTCTAAAACTCCGGTGGTGCCCGATGCATTATCATCGGCTCCGTTGTAGATATATGTATATGGTTTGTTATCTTTTTTACGGATACGCTCTTTTGTACCTACATGATCATAATGTCCTCCAATGACAATGTATTCGTTTTTCAGATTCGGATCCGAACCTTCCAAAACAGCCACCACATTCTTAGCCGCTATTTGTACGGGGACAAAATGAGTAGTTGCTGAAAATGGTGTTTGCAGAACGAAGGGCTCACGATTGCCTTGTCGGATTGTAGATTTTAATTCATCAATTGTCGTTTCGTTTGCAGCCAATAAGAGGTTGGCAACCTGTTCGTTGATTTTTATAATAGGGCCTATTTCCGTCGTTGTTGCAGATTTGATCCGAAGCACATTTTTAATTTCAGATGCTAACGTTTTTGAGGTGTCTACTAAAATGACTCCTCCGGCTCCTTGATTGAAAGCTTTATGTACTTTATTGATATCTGTAGAAAGAGGATTTAAGCTATCGGTTCCCCCTAAAATCATAACCCACTTCCCGACAATATCCATATGAGCATAATCGTCTATTTGTTTTGCGTTATTGATATTACCATAACCAATAAATACAATGGGAGCAGACAAAGAAGCTTTACGGGTTTGAAAATAATCCACGGCAACGAAATCGGTATCATACATAAGTGGTTTCCCATTGATTTCTGCAAAGTTAGAATCCCCCAACTTCCATCCTTTCGTATAATTAAAAGGTTGAAAACCATCGTCGCAAACAAGCGTCAGGCCTGCATTTTTGAATACGTCGCGAATAAAATCTGCAACAACGGCACTTTCCGAAGTACCGGGAAAACGTCCTGCTTTATCATCATCGGCCATATATGAAATACTTTTTCGAAGCTGTACCGTGTCAAAATAAGGTTGAGAAAAACTCCATTCCCAAATAAATATTCCAATAAATAGGATATAAAACTGTTTTTTCATCGTATATAAAATATAAATACTTAATTTTTATTCATTTGTGTGTTTTCCTGTAAGTAGAAAGCAGTACAAAAATACATTTTTTCATATGAAATGAAAGAACATAAAGCTATATTTTATCAGATCTTTGTATAACTTTTTTGCAAAAAAAACCTCTTACGGTGTACAGCATACTTCTTATTCATCTATTTTTTATTCGACATTATGTTACAATGCACGAAAGAATTACCGATTTAAACGGTATTCATAATAGAATTTTATAAATAGGAATACGTGCCCTAAAAATCAGGAGAGAAATGCATATTCATAATCTTTTGCAGAAAGATGTTTGGTAAAGTACAGTATATTGCTGGTTTACAATATCGATATACTAAATATAGAACAATATATTTATTAATTCTCAGGTTGTTCTACCCAAATGAGTTCGTCAGGATCATATCCGCGTTCTCTAATTCGGTTCCACAAGAAAAATATATCTTTTTGATTCATTTGAGGTGTACGGGATAGAATCCATAAGTATTTATCACTTTTTGAACCGACGAGTGCGTAGGAATAATTTACAGAATCTAATTCTAAAACGAGATAGTCACTATAAAAATTCCAAAAAAATGAAACTTCTAATACTCCTTGATGAATAGTATCTTTACGACGAGCTTTTCCAATAGCTTCTTTAAATTTTCCCGTCAAAGAATCTTTGTATCCTGAGTTTACTACACGTATGGTTCCGTCATCATTTAAGGAATAATAGGCTGTAGTCCCTACTAAATTTCGTTCAAAAGAATGATCAAAACGTGCAATTTCGTACCATTTTCCTAAATAGCGATTGAGATCAAGCGACGATACCGTACTTTTGTCCACTGTATCCCATTTGTGATTTATTCCTGTTAACGTTGTCATAATGAATATAAATAATATTTTCATGTTAATTACTCTTTATATTATTAACTCAGTTTGGTTTGAAAGGTTCATATCCAAGCGTAATCATCTATGGTATATATTCATTCCTAAAAGTATAATATGAATACCCATAAATAAGTTCTTTTGATATAAATAGGCAATAAGGCTGTGAAGTACACGTTTTTAAAATGTATTCATTGAATCAGTAAAAAATTAGAATTATGAATCTAAAAAGAGGAACTCTGCTTATAGCGGTATTAAGTGCGGCGTTAATGTTATCTCCATTATTTGCACAAAAAACAGCAAAAGAAGACCCTTTGTTACAAATATTACAAACAGAGGTAACGAAAAATAAAGCGGCGTTCGAAAAACGAGGCGACCCGGTTTATTTACTTACATATAGAGTAGAAGAAGAAGATAGATATTCATTAAGTGCTACTTTTGGAAATTTGGATTATGACGATCATGTGAAGCGGAGAATCTTGACCATTCAAATTCGAGTGGGAGACAACCAATTGGATAATTTCCGTGAATTACGTGATAATTATTCATTCTCGTCACGGAGGACGGTCTTACTTTCTAATAATGAAAGTCCGCAAGCGATAGCACAAACCATATGGAATGAAACGGAAGAAGCATATCGTGATGCGATGCTCCGTTACGAGAAAGTGAAAGCCAATGTGGCGGTGAAAGTGGAAACAGATGATAAAGCCCTTGATTATTCGGAAAATCAAATTGAAAAATACTACGAAGCTCCGCTGAAAATATCTTTTAACACGAAGGAGTGGATAGAACGAATAAAAACATATTCTAATATATTTTCCAAATCTAAAGAAATTTTGGATGCTAGTGCCAGTATTCGTTATACTGTTGTTCGTAAGTATTTAGTGAATAGTGAGGGAACTTCGATAGTGGAAAATAATTCATATGCACATCTTTTTGTTAATGTAAACGGGCAGGCTGAAGACGGGATGGAGCTTCCATTGTGGGATAGTTATTTTGCACATAATCCGCAAGAATTGCCCTCTGATAGAGAAATATTGCCAAAAGCCGAAGACCTGAAAATAAAAATGCAGATGTTGCTAAAAGCACCGGTCGTTGATACCTATACCGGTCCTGCACTACTATCGAATGATGCGGCGGGTGTCTTTTTTCATGAAATATTCGGACACCGTGTAGAAGGAGTTCGAATGAAAAGTGAAAGTGATGGACAAACCTTCAAGAAAAAAGTAAATGAATTGGTTTTACATCCGGATATTTCTGTAATTTTTGACCCTACGATACGCTATTACCAAGGAATCCCATTAAACGGAAGTTATACATATGATGATGAAGGTGTACGAGGCACGCGCGTGTTGGTGGTAGACAAAGGAGTCATGAAAAATTTTTTAATGACACGAACCCCTATTGATAATTTTCCCAAATCGAATGGTCATGCTCGTGCACAAGCCGGGTATCAACCCGTATCTCGCCAATCAAATTTGATTGTGGAAACTCAGAATCCCTATACCGATGCTCAACTGCGTACAATGCTTATCGATGAAGCGAAAGCTCAGGGAAAAGAATACGGATATTATTTTGTAAAAGTTCAAGGTGGATTTACTACAACAGGACGTTATTTGCCGAATTCGTTTAATGTTACACCAATAGAAGTATATCGGATTTATGTGGATGGACGTCCCGACCAATTGGTCAGAGGAGTGGATTTGGTAGGAACTCCGTTGGCGATGTTTTCCAAAGTAGAAGCAATAGGAGATACTCCAGGAAATTTTGCAGGAACTTGTGGTGCCGAATCAGGAGGAGTCCCTGCAGGTTGTTGTTCTCCGGCTTTGTTTGTAAAACAAATAGAGGTTCAGAAAAAAGAAAAAAGCCAAAACCGTCCCCCTGTATTAGATAGGCCTTATACCGAAGATGAAAAAAATAATGATTTTTCCGATATCGCCTTTAGAGCAATGCAGGATGAAATGGATAACAATATGAAAAATCTGAAAATAAAGGGATTAAAAAAACCATATGCTATTGATTACATGATTTCCGATGCCTATCGATACAACGTCGTAAGCACTTTGGGCGGAATTGTGTATGCAAACCAATATCCGGTCCGGGATAAAGATGTGAATGTATTTGTGGGTACGAATAGGTTGAATGACAAAAATTTCATAACAGAAAATAGTTTATGGAAATGGAATGGGGGAGGAGCTGTAATTCCTATTGAAAACACCTACAATGGTATTCGGCATAGCTTATGGAAAGCTACTGATGAAAAGTATAAGGAAGCTGCCGAAATTATAGAGGCCAAAAACGGAGCCATTACACAACAGAATCTTCCAAAAGAGCTCCTTGAACTACCGGATAAAACAGAAATATCTCCAAAAATACATATAGAACATACTCAACTAGAAAAAGCAAAACTGGAAGATCTTGAATTGTTAGCTAAAAAACTGTCTGCCGTTTTTCTCGATTATCCAAACCTAAGTAAATCCGGAGTAAATATTAGTGGGTATCAAGCTAATGTATTATATTTGAGTAGCGAAGGAGTAAAATACCAACAACCTTTTTCATTGATTTATGTGCATGCATATGCACAAACGCTTTCCGATGATGGAGAATTGCTGAAAGATAATTTGGTATTTTATACAAAAGATTGGAAAGATCTCCCATCCGAAGATGAAATGAAAGCTAAAATCAAAACGTTTTCTGCACAGTTGGAACAGTTGCGCAACGCACCTGTCATAGAAGAAGCCTATAGCGGCCCTGTTATGTTTACGGAAGAAGCCGTGTTAGATATTGTAAAAAACGCATTTATTGAAGATGAAAATGGATTATTGGCTGGAAGAGAACCCATTTATTCCTCTCCAAAGATCAAAGAATGGTATGGGAATCAAATACCGAAAGAAAATGCATTAGAGGGTTTAATGGGCAAGAAAGTGATTTCGCGCGATTTGAGTGTTAGAGCTTTAGACGGTTTACAATCGTTTGATAATACTCCATTAATAGGTTCTTATAAAATGGATGCCGAAGGTGTTGAAGTTCCTTCTGAAGTATCATTAATAAAAGACGGAGTATTGCAAAATTTGCTGAGTGACAGAATTCCTACATTAAAGACTCATAATTCTAATGGGCATCGTAGATTTTCTCTTTCGTATAATGGATTATCAACTTCCTTATGTTCCGGAGTAATTGAATTATCCAGCAAAAATGCCGTTTCCTGCGATGAATTGAAAAAGAAACTTATTTCCATGGCAAAAGAAGAAGATTATGAATATGCTTATATTGTTACAAAATTGGCATTACAATCTAACGATGCAAAGGTTCAATATCCCATATATGCTTATAGAGTTTCTGTAAAAGATGGAAGTGAGACGTTGGTACGCATGAGTAAGGTATCACGAATAAATTTGAAATCTTTTAAAAGAATAGCCGGTGTTTCCGATGAAAAAAATGTATTTAATACCTTGTTGGAAGGTCGTAAACAATTTGTAGGGTATGCAATGAATGAGGTAAAGACAACAGGAGCTCCTGCCAGCTTCATACTTCCTCAAGCCATTTTATTTCAGGAATTAGATATAGAAAAAAATAAGGACATACAATTGAAAAAAGAGCCCTTTGCCCCAAATCCTTTAAGTGTAAAATAAGACATTACAAAGTATGTATTTTTTGGGAATAGAATTCGTTGTTGTTCTTGAATAAGGAATTTAGAGTTGATGCATTCGAAAATGAAAGCACTATATAGTTTTTAAAGAATAAATATTAATAGGGATGAATAATGAAATTATACGTTCGAATATATCAACGTATACAGAGGGATC
>CAYYUE010000060.1:0-11902 GCA_964474745.1 uncultured Bacteroidaceae bacterium
AATAAACTTACTCAAGACATAGAGATTATCAGATATCAGTATTTCCAAAATTCCTCCATAATGATCTGAATGAAAATGGGAAATGACAATAACATCAACATTATTAGATTTGAGGCTTTTGTCTTTCAAGCTTTTGATGATATACTTATTAACCATATCTCCTCTATCAAAATTTCCTCCATCAATCAACATAGTTTTACATGTGGATTTATCATCAGTATATGCAGTTATAAAAGTACTGTCTCCAATTCCTTTTACATTACCAGCAACATGAGCACCACTAGCCACATCTATCATTTCTATACTAAGATTCCAAGCCATACTAATTAAATTTTAAAAGGTTTATATGTATCCGGTATTGTACGAAAAATAAGAAAAAACACACTACAATTGCAGGTTTTATAGAATTACTATCCCGTTACTACTCCAAGTTTATTGCATTCTAAAAATCAACAACTCCCCAAACTATACAGAAACTATGGGATTGCTAAAGATTAGAAAAAGATCGTTAAAATATGCCCCCGGCTTATGCCGTAACGGGGCAGGGTTTGGATAAGGCATTCTTCCCTAAAAACCAGATGGAATTATAGTCGAGGCAGTAAGGAACAGTGGAAGAATGGGATTTTTTTTGAAAAAGTAAAGTAAAATATAACCTGAATTTTTGGAAATATCCATGCCTAAACAGGTATTTCTTTTTCACGGATGCATTGGAAATAAGGTAAAGCAGATTGTATGTAAGATCGTTGTGCATCATTTTGACAGGTTAAGTTCACCTGCCAAAGGTACATTATATTCTGTAAAAAACAAAATATTTTTTGCAGAAATATTGATTTTTATTGTAAAATACATATAAGATATTCAATAGTAGCATAATAAAAAATCAACCTGCATGGTGTTTTTATGAAATCCGGCATGGCAATTTACAGGAATCTACCAGACGTGTTTCCGCAGTACCGCATTTGTTTATCCGGATGTATAATATGTGTACATGCTATCGGGAATAGGTTTAAGCCAAAGGCAGCGGTAAAAAGAGAAACCAAATTCTTACTATGTAAATGGATGAACCCTTTGTAACTATTTTGTAGTAAAATGCTTGTTTATTCTATAATTATTGCCGGATAATTTTCATATGGGTTACCTGTGGAAAAAACAATACCAGACCTTACTTGAGGAGTTCCGCAAAATTACGCTTTCGATCTGCCAAAAGGAAGAAACCGGCAGTTGAACCTGTTTGAAAATTACCGGAGCATGGAAGTATTATTAAACAATTACAGCGTATCATGCCTATACAACCGGCATTAGTTTAACCTGTTCTCCGGCTTGAATGCCCTCTAGTTGGCGGCTTTTGATATAGGGGATTTTAATTCGACGGCATCTGCAGTCTTCAAATGAAAAAGTATGAAAATTATCTTTTTGTAAAACAGTTGGTTATAAAGAGAATTTAGCATCTATGCTAGCGTAGATGCTAAATTAATTCCGGCAGCTTTCCTAATTTTACAGTAAGTTTTTTTATCCTCCTGAACACGGATGCAAAAATACACTTTTCTTATCTATTGTATACAAAGGATATGTTGATTTTTTATTTGTGTATGTTTTTTCTGAGAATCGTGTGAGGGATTCGGATGCAATCCAGGCGAGGAGTGAGTATGCCGGAAGCAAAATAAGGATTAACCCGGATTCATTTGTTGTTTTATGTGGATTTTGTATCGAATTGCTGCAATGATTAGAAAATTTGCTGAAAACTGTATCTTGAGGCTGAAAACATTTTCGGGATATAGTTGGAAAGGCCGGAAAAAAAACGTAATTTTGCCATCCATTTTAAATATATAATATGACTATAATACCCGAAAATTCAAACGATTACATTTTTATAAAAGGTGCACGCGTCAATAATTTGAAAAATATCGACATCGCTATACCACGCAATAAGTTGGTTGTAATTACGGGATTGTCGGGATCGGGAAAGTCATCGTTGGCGTTCGATACACTGTATGCCGAAGGGCAACGCAGGTACGTAGAAAGTTTAAGTGCTTATGCTCGACAATTTATGGGAAGGATGAGCAAACCGGAAGTGGACTACATAACAGGTATTTCGCCTGCGGTAGCTATTGAACAAAAAGTAAAAACCAATAATCCGCGTTCTACTGTAGGAACTTCAACGGAAATTTACGAATACTTGAAACTTTTATTTGCCCGTATTGGGAAGACATACTCTCCCATATCAGGGGCCGAAGTAAAGAGGCATTCGGTAAATGATGTTGTAGATTTCATTTATTCGCTCCCCGAAACTACGCAATTGATGCTTTTGGCTCCGTTACGTTTCGAAAATTCGGATATATACAGCTTATTGAATACTTTATTACAGGAAGGTTTTTCCCGAATAAAAGTGAATCATGAAGTCAAGCGAATAGATGATTATATACGAGATGAGAAAACCTCAAAAGGTACCGATGTCGTTGCATTGGTGGTGGATCGGATTCGGATCCATCGGGATGATGAAGAATTGGCGGGACGTATTGCCGATTCTATTCAAACCGCTTTTTATGAGGGAAATGGGACGTGCATAGTGGAAGAATTAACGGAAGACGGAGTTCGGGTTCATTCCTTTTCGAATCGCTTTGAAGCGGATGGCATCACTTTCGAAAAACCCAACCCCAATTTTTTCAGTTTCAACAATCCTTATGGAGCATGTAAAGCATGTGAGGGCTTTGGAAATATCATTGGAATTGACGAAGATATTGTGATACCCAACAAAAAGCTTTCTATATACGAGGATGCTGTGGTATGCTGGCGGGGCGATAAAATGAAAGAATGGAAAACCATGCTGATTAAGGCGTCGAATAAAATGAATTTCCCTATTCATAAACCTTATTATCAGTTGAACGATGTTCAAAAAGATCAACTTTGGAATGGGGATGATCATTTTCCCGGTATCCGTGCTTTTTTTGAATGGGTAGAGGAACAAACGTACAAAATACAATATCGGGTTATGTTGGCTCGCTATCGAGGGAAAACACTTTGCCCCGATTGTAAAGGAACAAGGCTTCGTAAGGATGCAGGATATGTGAAGGTAAACGGGAAATCTATTATCGATTTGGTATTAATGCCTATTGCAGATTTGTCTGTTTTTTTCGACAACATCGGACTCACTCCGTATGAGGAAGAGGTTTCGCAACGTATTTTAATTGAAATACGAAACCGGTTGAAGTACATGCTCGATGTAGGATTAGGCTATCTTACGCTGAACCGCTTGTCGAATACGCTTTCCGGCGGCGAATCGCAACGCATTAATTTAGCAACCAGTTTGGGAAGCTCTTTGGTAGGATCTATGTATATTTTGGACGAGCCCAGCATCGGTTTGCATTCCCGCGATACGGAACGTTTAATTTCTGTGTTGAAGCAGTTACGCGATTTGGGGAATACGGTTATTGTGGTGGAACACGATGAAGAGATCATAAAAGCTGCGGATCACATTATTGATATAGGACCGTATGCGGGAAGATTGGGAGGAGAAGTTGTGTTTTCGGGCGATTATCAACATTTGATTACTGAAAAATCAGAATCGCTGACAGCGGCTTATCTAAAGGGAGAGAAAACCATTCCGGTTCCTAACATCAGGCGAAAGGCCCGAAATTTTATTACGATTGAAGGAGCTTGGGAAAACAATTTAAAAAATATTGATGTTCGTTTTCCTCTTCAAAATATTGTTGTGGTTACAGGAGTTAGCGGATCGGGAAAGACAACATTGGTCAAGCATGTACTATATAATGTATTGCAAAAACGTATGGATGGGGCTACTGATTTTGTAGGGAAATGCTCCGGCATTCATGGCGATTTGTCCAATATATACGGTATTGAATTGGTTGATCAAAATCCTATAGGGCGTTCTACACGCTCCAATCCGGCAAGTTATAGTAAAGCTTATGACGAAATTCGACAATTGTATGCATCGCAACCGTTGGCGAAAAGCAGAAGTTATAAACCCGGCTTTTTTTCATTTAATGTGGAAGGAGGGCGTTGTGAAGTATGTGAAGGTGAAGGATATGTTACGATTGGTATGCAGTTTATGGCTGATGTACATTTGCTGTGTGAAGAATGCCGCGGTACTCGTTTCAAAGAGGAAACCCTTGAAGTGTTATATAAAGGAAAAAATATAAGCGACATATTGGATCTTACCGTCGACCAGGCTCTTGATTTTTTTGGTTCCGATGCTTCCTCTTCAACACAACGTATCAAAGATCGATTACAGCCTTTGCAGGATGTAGGATTGGGTTATTTAAAATTGGGACAATCCTCCAGTTCACTGAGCGGGGGAGAAGCTCAACGGATTAAATTGGCGTCGTTTCTTACCAAAGGAGCTACTAAAGAACCCCTATTGTTTATTTTCGATGAGCCCTCCACAGGGTTGCACTTTCACGATATCCAAAAGCTGATAAAAGCATTTAATACATTGGTAGAAAACGGTCATTCCATTATCATCATTGAACATCATACCGATATTATTAAAGTTGCCGACTGGGTGATTGATATGGGACCTGAAGGCGGTTCTGAAGGCGGGAAGGTTGTTTTTGAAGGGACTCCCGAACATCTTATCTTATGCAAGGAATCATATACCGGTACATTTCTGAAAGATAAATTGTAAATAGCATACAATGTTGAATGTGTTTGCATAAACAAAAAAGTCGTTCCGTTTTTATATAAGGAACGACTTTTTTTGCAACTTCATTCTCGAAAATATCGAGATATAGAATCTTTATTTATTTTTCAATTCGAATACGGGCGTCAACCGCAACAACTGCTTTTGGAGTTCCCAATAAAGGGTTTAGGTCCATTTCAGCTATTTCGGGAGCTGCCATTACCAAAGCACTTACTCGGGCAATTTGATCCGCATACATATCGCAGTTTACAGGTTGTTGTCCTCGAACTCCCTGTAAAATTTTGTATCCTCTGAGTTGGGTCAACATTTCTTTTGCTTCCATAGCACTTATAGGAGCTATAGCCGATTGTACATCTTTCAATACTTCGATAAAGATACCGCCTAATCCGAAAAATACTTGATGACCGAATTTTTCATCACGAATTGCTCCGATGTATACCTCGGTACCCTCTAACATGGGATACATTTCAACGGCATAAGTATCTTTTATAGCCATCAATCGGTCAAATTCCGAGGCTACTGTTTCGATGTTACGTACATTCAATGTTACGCCACCGACGTCCGATTTGTGAATAGGACCTACCACTTTCATTACCAAAGGATAACCTACTTGGTTGGCGAAGTCGACAGCTTGTTGTTTTTGATCTACTACACGAATTTGTTTTTGGGCAATACCGGCAGCATCCAACAGTTGATACATTTCATCGGGTCCGATATATCCGTTTTCGCAGGTGTCGACTACTTTACGAATACGAGCCAGATCCATTTTAGGCAATTCAACATGTTCGGGTTGTGGTTTGGGTGTATTCACAACTTTCGCCAATGCATTTCCAAATACACATTCTTCAGGGAAATTGATATGATGTTTGTTTTGAATAAAATCGGCAATTTCTTCTTTTACATTAATGATGGAAGGCAATATGGGAAATATAGGCTTTTTGCATGTTTTCATCTTTTGATCAAGCATCTCGTATACATCCCAGTTAGGGAATAATCCGGGCGAACCGAAAATTACCGCCATGGCATCGATATTGTCGAAATCATTTTCGCATGCGTCGATGATATACCCTAATTGTTCTGCCGTACCGGTAGCTAAAAAGTCAATAGGATTTCCTACCGAAGAACCGGGGAATAATTTTTCCAACAAAGCATCTGCTTTAGGGCCTTCTATATGGGGAACATCCAATCTGTTATTAGACAGTACATCGGTAAGCATTACAGCCGGGCCGCCGGCATGGGTAATAACAGCTATGTTTTTCCCTTTTACTTCGGGATGCATAAATATAGCACATACGGTTGTCAGCTCTTCACGATTATGGCAGCGAACAATGCCTGCTTTACGGAATAATGCGTCTACAGCAACATCGGATGTTGCTAAAGCTCCTGTATGTGAAGAAGCCGCACGGCTTCCGGCAGCAGAGCCTCCGGATTTGATGGCAGCTATATGGCATCCTTTGTTGATTAAGGATCGGGAATGTTTCAGCAATTTTTGAGGATTCGATACTTTTTCCATGTATAACATAATCACTCGGGAGCTTTTTATAGGATCGAACGTATTGTCCAGATGCTCCAACACGTCTTCAATACCTGTTTGAGCAGAATTTCCTACAGCCCAAACACTATTGAACGTCAACCCGTTTGTAATACCGTATTCCTTAATAAAAACGGCAGTAGCGCCCGAACCGGTAATAAAGTCCACACCATGAGGATCCAGTGTAGGAATGGGGGCATCAAAAGCACCGCAATAATGAATATTTAAGAAACCGGTACAGTTCGGCCCTATTAATGTTCCTCCTACGCTATTAATTGTCTCTACAATTTGTTTTTCAAATTGGGCACCCTCCGCATTTTCTTCTGAAAAACCTGCGGAAAGAATAATAAAACCTTTTGTCCCTTTTTGGTGCGCCAAAACATCAACACTTGATGGACAATATTTGGCAGCAATAGCCATAATTGCACAATCTACTTGAGGAAGATCTTCCACTTTATGATAGCACTTAACACCTTGAACTTCTTCTTCTTTTGGGTTTACTGCATATACATTTCCTTTAAAATTGCTTTTAAGCAAATTCATTAACACCCTACCGCCGGGCTTATGTACATCGCTGGAAGCTCCTACCACAACAATACTGCGTGGATTTAATAACTCTTTTGAAATCATATAATTATGTATTTTTTTTATTTTCAAAAATGTATTACAAAAGTACTTTTTTTTTCTTATAAATCCAATTCTACTTGAAAAAAACAAGTAAGTCTTTATAAGACACAAAATTGAACACGGCATATGGGTATACAAAGGTTTTATTCCATTTTCTTCTCAAATTGATCCTATTCCCTTTCGTTTTTAGTACATACTCTTTTTTGTTTTGTACTTTTTTTTCTTATTATTAGTTGTTGATAATTAAAATTATATGGAAAAATAAATAGAAAAGCAGAAAAAAATACTTGCTATTTTTTAAAATGTTCGTATCTTTGCAAGCGGATGTCTCCCAGACATCATTTTTTTCATATTTTTTGATTTAGTTGTTCAGGGGCAAATTCTTTATGGATTTGCCCTGTTTTTTTCTCTAAATTTTGATATAATTGTTTTTTGAAGTAGATGAGTATTGAGAGCATAATTATTGATGTTTTCAAGTAAATACTGTATATGAATGATGTACGAATTATTTTGTTTTAATGATGAAAAAAAATCGTATTATTAAAAAAAAGTGGTAATTTTGCAAATTCAAAATGTCCATGTGGTGGAATTGGTAGACACGCCACTTTGAGGGGGTGGTGCCGAATGCGGTGTGCAAGTTCAAGTCTTGTCATGGACACAAAATTAAGATGGAGCCCGGGTGGCGGAATTGGTAGACGCGTACGTTTCAGGTGCGTATTTCGTAAGGAGTGCAGGTTCAAGTCCTGTCCCGGGCACAACTTTTTCAAAAATAGGAGTGCATTCAAATGTACCTATCTATCAAAAATATAGATATCAATAGGGAAAATGAGCAACACTTTTTAATGCGTATCGTATTTTATAATTTCGAATCATTTTTCTGTGAAAATACAACTCTTATTCTAATTTGTTTTTATCTACCGGAAAGTAGCATATTCTGTTAACGATAGACACATATCCTAAAGGAGTTCAATTGACTTATGATCGCTGATGAAACAGTAACGGAAATAACTTTGACAACTATTCCCGTTATTTCTTTATTAAGCCTCTTCTTCAAGGCAAGATTTGCTAATATCCAAAAAGGTAGAACAGATGTTGGGGTTGTACAATCGAATTAGTGTTATTTCTATAAATTATTTAATCAACAAGAAAAATAAACAATTCATAAATTACTTTTTGTTTTTGAAGTTTCGGAGAAAATGATATCTCTTTGGCTGAAGAAAGTGTTTTAATGCAATAACTTAACCTATTGTGTGCAAATGTTTCTCAAACGTTTAATTTCATTTGACAGATTGATTTTTATTTTGGAAACCATGTTGATATAGATGGTCATTTTTTGGGAATAAAACCATAGGTTTATCTACAGGATAATCCAGACATCGATTTTCTCGTCGCAAAAAAGTGCTGAATCGTTTTTTATCTCAACAATGCGAGCATATTGGAAGTGAACCGGGTAAATCATACAGTTAATCCGGGGTATATGGATGTAGCTGGCCTTATTTATCTCGCTACTAAAGTTCGTTCAAAAGGCCTAATTTAACGGCTATTTGTGTAACACAATTGGTTCCATCTATAGCTGAAGAAGTAATCCCTCCTGCATATCCCGCACCTTCTCCGCAAGGGTACAAATTTTTGAGTTGAACATGCTCCATATCTTTATTTCTGGGAATTCGGACTGGTGATGAAGTTCGAGATTCGACAGCCAAAATATTAGCGGATTCGGAATAAAAACCTTTCATTTTTTTGTCGAAATCGCGAAACCCCTGTTGCAATGATTTTACCATAAAGGCGGGCAATAATTGATGTAGGGGTGCTGTAACACAGCCGGGGATATAAGATGATTTGTTTAAATGCCGAGTCGGTTTTCCGTTGCAAAAGTCGTTCATACGTTGTGCAGGAGCTTGAATGCTATTTCCTGCGGCTACATACATAGAATGTTCTACATCTTGTTGGAAACGCAATAGTGACAAAGCTCCATATTTGTTATACTGCGGTATATCGGCCGGGGTTATGGCTACGGCAATTCCTGAGTTGGCAAACGGTGAATTGCGCCTCGAATTAGACATACCATTTACTACTTGTTGTTCATTATCGGTAGCTGCCGGAACAATAATACCTCCCGGACACATACAAAATGAAAATACGCCTCTGTTTTCGATTTGGGTTACCAAACTATAAGAGGCAGGAGGGAGGAATTGGGAATAATTTTCACTGTGGTATTGAATTTTATTTATTAACTGCTGAGGATGTTCTACCCGAACTCCCATAGCGAAAGGTTTGGGTTCGATAATCCATTTTTTAGAGTCGAAAAGTTCATATATATCGCGAGCGGAATGTCCTGTTGCCAAAACAACGGATACACCTTCAAAGACCTTTCCCAAAGCATCTTTTACACCGGTGACGCAATGATCGTGATTCACCATAAAATCTATAACTTTGGTGTTGAAATAATATTCGCCTCCATGTGAAATGACGGTTTCTCGAATATTGCTTATAATGTCCGAAAGCTTATCGGTTCCGATATGAGCATGGGCATCAATTAAAATATTTTCACTTGCACCGTGCTCAATTAGTTTTTTCAGAATGTCAGTTACATTTCCTCGCTTTGTCGATCGAGTATATAGTTTTCCATCGGAGTATGTTCCCGCACCTCCCTCACCGAAGCACCAGTTGGAATTGTTGTTTACAACACCTTCTCGAGTAAGTTTTGCGATATCGAATTTTCGATCGTGTACGTTTTTCCCACGTTCTAAAATGATGGGTTTTAATCCAACCTCCAAAGCTCGTAGTGCCGCAAATAATCCTGCCGGACCTGCTCCAATAATTATTAATGAAGGTTTATTAGTAACATCTGCATAATTCCCTTTATAGGAGAGTGGTTGGTATATATCGTTATGGGTATATATTTCGGCCGTAACCCGGTATTGTATTTTTGAACGTCTGGAATCTATGGAATGTCGCAATATCTGAATATGGTTGATTTCATCAACATCAATTTTCAATTGATTGGCGATAATTTGACGTAAGTGTTTCTCAATATAATATTGTTCCGGAGTTAATGCTAATTCTACTGTTGTTTTCATTAATAAAGAGTTGATAGTTTAATTCGTTGCGTATTGTTTATACCCGATATTCGTATATTCATTAAATTATTTTATCCATAACGCTGTTTTGTGTATATAATTTTTACGCTCAGGGAATTTTACTCTAAAATCTGCTTATTGATCTTTAATCAATCATCAATGCAACCGGATTTTTAGCACTTCATTCAGTAAAAATGGCATTTTATTCAGCCAGGTATGTGTATCATTAGAAGGAGGAGAAATTTTGATGTCACGTGATGGATAAAAAACCGATTATTGGGGATTTACTGGTTTTTACTATGACAAAACAGTGTTTTTTATCCTATTTTCCCATTTAAAAAGATGCTCACTGCATGAAGTCCAATCTTTTTTTCTTCAAATGTATGTTCGTTGACGGTGCGTAAAGCGGCTTTCTACATTTCTCTTAATTCGGGAATGTCTTTTGAGATCGTTTTTATAAACTTGAGGATTTTTGTAGGATCGGCTTGTGACTCTTTCCAGAGGTTATCTTTAATCGGTTGAAGTGTTTTTTTGATGTTATTTTCATTATTTGACTTCTACTTATTTTGTAAATTCAACTTGGATAAAATACCATTTACCCTAATGGTATTTTGTGGCTATTATTTTTACATATCGATTGTATAGATACGGGATTGCTCGCCCCAAGGGTGGTAGCCGTCTCCCAGATATCTAAATCCGTATTTCTCATAATATCCTATGATGTCAGTACATAGATACATATTTTTGAACCCGGCTTTTCGGGTATCTTCTTTTGCTTTTTCGATAAGTAACGAACCATAAGCATTACCTCGTTGCGTTTGGTCTATGAATAAGGCACACAGCCATGGATAGAGATCCATTCTACTGATGAAATCATTTGTAATAAGCCCGGCACATCCGATAATGTTATTTTCTTTTTCTAATACATACCATTGAGGTATAGGATTTTGTGCCCCAATACAATGGTTGACACAATCGTTATATATACCAGGGGATACTTCCTGCCAACTGTTTTGCAAATAGGATATGACTTTGTCTTTATATGTTGGAAATTCTCTTACGGATATAACTTGCATTCTTATTTTCATTTTTCATGATGAAAACGCTTCATGATGAAAACGTAATCTAAAATTGAGATTCATAACTCAATTAACGCCTTAATTATATTTTAAGTATTGAAAACAATTGCTTCGTTTTCTGTTCTGCATTTGTTTCAAACTCCATGAATCGATAATGTGTTGTATTGTAGTGGGTGTTCTTTATAGGATATTATAATTTTATGGACAATTGGGGCACTTGTCTTCATGCCATAAAATAAGCTTACCACAGGATTTACAAGTATGTTTCTCTTTTTGATGATTTATCCATTTTTCAACACCGAATTCTTTCATATAAAGTAGATTATCAATCACATGTGTATGATGGCCAACTCCATTTACAACATGTTTTTTACTGAATTGCTCTAATTTGATACAAGGAAATTCATTACATTCGTAACATCTTAAGATATTGTGTTGTATTGCGCATTCCCGAAATCCTTCACTGCAGATGGCGCATTCTTGCGCAATTCTATCAGAAAGGCATCCGTCACACTCTTTTTTATATGCGCTGCACGTTCCACAATAAAGTCCGCAAATTGCAGCTGTTTCATTTGTATTTTCCATAATCCAAATTCTATTTTTACTTATTTTTATTTATTTTCTGATCGAAAAACTCACCGACAAAACGCTTGGAGTATTGCAATTTCTATAAGTTTTTGTAATTTTTTTACGTTTTATTACTACAGGTTTGTTTTGCAAATATACATTATTTTTAGATATATAGTTTCTGTATCATCAATATCTTTATTGATTTAGAGTTTTTTTCTACAAAAATAATGTGTTTATACATTTCTTTTTGATGAGGATGTATCTATTTGCAATATGTTTATATTTTAATAATAAGTAAATATTATTAATTCAGTAAAATGAATAATATTTTTGCTGTTTTGGTTTTTACTATCGAGTG
>CAYYUE010000061.1:0-11880 GCA_964474745.1 uncultured Bacteroidaceae bacterium
ACGGTTTTTCCGGAACTGGGAATTTCGTTGCGGTTATTCGATTCGGCAGATGTACACATCCGATACGTTACGTATTAAAATTAGGTTTTCGGCAACAATATCCGCTAAAAAGACGTACATTTGCACGATGGAAATGGTATTATAATGTACTGTTATGATATATGAAATCCCATACGGTACCAGAGTAATTCCATATGGAAAATACTAAAAATCATGAATATAGAAACACTATATGAACTCTATCGTCAGTATCCGAATATTACTACCGATAGCCGTTGCATAGAAAAAAACACGTTGTTTTTCGCACTCAAAGGAGAACACTTTGACGGCAATACATTTACTGAAGAAGCATTGAAAAAGGGTGCTGCATATTGTATTATTGATAATCCCGATTATCAGCTGGATAAGCATTGCATTTTGGTAAACGACGTTTTAAAAACGTTACAAGAATTGGCGTTACACCATCGAAAACAACTTACCATACCCATTATAGGTATAACCGGAACCAACGGAAAAACCACCACGAAAGAACTCGTACATGCGGTACTTTCGAAAAAATATCGTACACATGCCACCAAAGGGAATTTCAACAACCATTTGGGCGTTCCGCTTACGTTATTAACCATGCCTTTCGATAGTGAAATTGCCATTATCGAAATGGGTGCCAATCATCCGGGAGAAATTGATTTCCTGTGTAACATAGCCCTACCGGATTTCGGTTTGATAACCAACGTCGGCAAAGCTCATCTGGAGGGTTTCGGTTCCTTTGAAGGTGTAGTACAAACCAAAACCGAACTATATCGCTTTATAGAAAATAAAAAAGGTCTTTTATTTGTAAATGCGGACAACGATATGTTGATGCAAAAATCGGAACATCAAAAACGCATTACTTATGGGAGTGCTCCTCATTCGAATAGTAAAGGTGCGCTGGTCAATGCCAATCCTTATATGAAATTCTATTTTGAAAATGGCGATACGGTATATTCCGTTCAATCCCGTTTGCTAGGCGGATACAATTTCGACAATGCCATGGCAGCTGTTTGTATCGGAGCTTTTTTCCATGTAGAATTATTCGATATAAAAGAAGCATTGGAACATTATGTTCCCACGAACAACCGTTCTCAATTCAAGCAGAGCCCAAACAACCAATTGATATTGGATTGTTACAATGCAAATCCCTCCAGTATGAAAGTGGCGGTCGAGAACTTTGGGAAGATACAAGCATCCAATCGAATGGTCATACTGGGAGGAATGAAAGAATTGGGAGCCGATTCCGAAAAAGAACACCGCATTCTTGTGGATCTTGTAAAACAAATCGGTTTTGAAAAATCCGTTTTTGTAGGATCCGAATTTTCCTTTGTGCAAACAGATACTACATTACAATGGTTTTCCGATGCTGCAGAAGCTAAAAAATACTATACCGAACATTCTGTTATCAATAACTTCATCCTACTAAAAGGTTCTAACAGCTCCCGAATAGGAATTTTAGAAGACATTCTCTAAAGAAAATCGGTATTCCAAACAAAATAGGGGTAGTATACAACATCTTTTACATTTCGGAAGGTGTAAAGATTTTTTCAATTCAAAAACTTCTACTTTGAAAAGTCTAAATAAATGAAAATCAAAATAAAACTCTTGTTTTCAACAGATTATAAGCTCTACAATCTCGTTATAAAAAAAAGTATACAAAAAACACTGAAAAAAACGCCTATATAAAATAAAAGTACTATTTTTGTCTCTTGTTTAAAAGTTATCAGATAACAAAAAATACATTCAAAATGTCTAACAATCAAGTAATTAAAAAAGAAGATCTTGTTGTAAGATTTGCCGGTGATTCCGGCGATGGAATGCAACTTTCGGGAACCCTTTTTTCCGATGCTTCTGCCCTTACAGGTAATGATATTGCAACATTTCCGGATTATCCTGCAGAAATACGTGCTCCCCACAATACAATTGCAGGTGTTTCAGGATTTCAAGTCCATATAGGATCCTCCATTTACAGTTCAGGCGACAAATGCGATATACTGGTTGCTATGAATCCGGCTTCGTATCGTTCTAATTTGAAATGGGTTAAAAGAGGTGCTACTATTATTGTCGACATCGATACATTCACAGATGAAGCCATTGCGAAAGCCGGTTATAGTGAAGATCCGTTTACAGACGAATTGATGAACACTTATGTGATTGTAAAAGCTCCTATTACATCTTTTACAAAACGTATTGCCGAAGAAAAAGGTTTAGATAATAAGAATGCAGAAAAATGTCGTAACATGTTTGCATTGGGTATCATATTTTATATGACAAGTAAGTCGTTAGAACAAACCAATGCATATCTAGAACGGAAATTTGCAAAAAAACCGCAGGTTGTAGCAGCTAATAAAGCTGTATTACAAGCAGGTTATGATTATGCCGATACGTTGGAATTAATTGAATCGAAGGTAGAAATTGCTCCTGCTAAAATGGAAAAAGGCCGCTACCGTAACATTACGGGTAACGTAGCTACAGCTTGGGGACTTTTGGCAGCAGCCGAAAAAGCAGGCTTGAACCTTTTTTTAGGCTCCTACCCTATTACTCCCGCTACCGATATTTTAGTTGAATTGGCTAAACACAAATCGTTAGGAGCTCGTGTATTTCAAGCCGAGGACGAAATAGCAGGTATTTGCTCTGCTATTGGAGCATCTTATGCAGGTGCCATGGCTTGTACAACCACTTCAGGCCCGGGACTTTCTTTAAAAAGCGAAGCGTTAGGACTGGCCGTAATCACGGAACTTCCGTTGGTTATCGTAGATGTACAACGCGGAGGCCCCTCTACAGGCCTTCCTACCAAAACCGAACAATCCGACTTAATGCAAGCCTTGTTCGGCCGTAACGGAGAAGCTCCTTGTGTTGTATTGGCAGCCTCTTCATCTGCTAATTGCTTCTACTGGGCATACACTGCAGCCAAACTAGCTTTAGAACATATGACACCGGTTATTTTATTAACGGATGGATATTTGGGTAACGGATCGCAATTGTTCCGCATCCCTAAAGTTGCGGATCTTCCTGCAATTAATCCTCCTATCGCAAAAGCCAACGATCCGGAATATATGCCTTATCGTCGTAACCCTGAAACATTGGTTCGTCAATGGGCCGTTCCCGGTACAGAAGGGTTGCGCCATCGCGTAGGCGGTTTGGAAAAAGAAAACGGCAGAGGTTGCGTTTCTACAGATCCTGAAAACCATAAGTTAATGACTTACTATCGTCAGGAAAAAGTAAACCGTATTGCCAATTATATCCCCAACCAAATCGTTATGGGAAATCCGGACAGTGATTTACTCGTAATCGGATGGGGCGGCACTTCAGGTGCTTTGACATTGGCCGTAGAAGAAATGAATAAAGAAGGTAAGAAAGTTGCTTATACGCACTTCAATTATATTATGCCGTTGCCTAAAAACACCGAAGATATCTTGAAAAAGTATAAAAAAATCATAGTTTGCGAATTAAACAACGGTCAGTTTGTAAACTACCTTCGAATGAACTTCCCACAATACCCATATCATCAATATAACAAAGTAATGGGATTGCCGTTTGAAGTAAGTGAATTGAAAGAAAAGTTTAACGAAATGTTGGGAGAATAAGATTATGGAAATGGAAAGACATTATGTACCTGAGTCAAATACTGAGTTGACAAAAGCCGATTTTACCAGTGATCAAATGGTAAAATGGTGCCCCGGTTGTGGTGATCACGCTATCTTATCTTCATTGTTGAGCGTTTTTCCAAAAACACATCACAAAAAGGAAAATATTTGTATGGTATCCGGAATCGGATGTTCTTCACGTATTCCTTATTATGTGGATAGTTATGGATTCCACGGTATTCATGGACGTGCCAACGCTATTGCCTCCGGAGTAAAAATTGCAAATCCTTCGTTAAGTGTTTGGATCAATATGGGTGACGGTGATGCGATGGCCATTGGGGGAAACCACTTAATACACATTATTCGCCGCAACTTAGACGTGAATATCACCATATTCAATAACGAAATATACGGCCTCACAAAAGGCCAATATTCTCCTACATCCAAACTGGGACATGTTACGAAAACATCCCCTTTCGGTACTATCGATTATCCGTTTAATCCGGCTGAATTGGTTATAGGTGCTCAAGGAACATTTTATGCACGTGCTTTGGATGTAAATCCGAAATTAACTACGGATATCATGCTTGAAGCAGCCAGCCACAACGGTACTTCGGTAGTGGAAGTATTGCAAAACTGTGTTATCTTTAATGATAAAACACATAAAGCCATTACCGATAAAGAAGTGAGAGACGAAAAAACCATTATTCTAGAACACGGAAAACCTATGATTTTCGGTAAAAATCGTAATAAAGGGATACGTTTCAACGGAACGGCTTTAGAAATTGTTGAAATCGGAAAAGATGGCATCACGGAAAAGGACTTATTGGTTCACGACATTACCACTGTGGATACGGGTATCCATACCATGTTGGCACAAATGAAAGGAAATTTTCCTGTTGCCGTAGGTGTGATTCGTTCGGTGAAAAAACCGACTTATACCGAAATGTTCGAATACCAAATGGAAGAAGCCAAAGTCAACGGTAAATACAAATGTGTTGACGATTTACTAAACAGTGGTGAAACCTGGATGGTAGAATAAATTTGAATTTTAATTTCTCATATAAAAAACCGGAAAAGAAAACCTTTTTCGGTTTTTTTGTACCATTTCAGCGTACCCGTTTCGTCCATGTATTCAAACTTGTATGTGTTTTGAAACGGATTGAAAATTCGGTGTAGGCGGTTCTCTTCGTTGAATGGCTACCTCTTGTTTAAAGGATTGAAACATTTGACACCCCAAATCAACTTATGAATTCTTTTGTTCATTTATTGCAATTCGTCTATAACACATCATTCGATTTTGAATCACGGACGCCGACAAAACTTTTATAGAATTCTGTATAACGCTATATGGAATTCTCTCCGGTTTCTTTATAGAAATCGCACTTGTATTCACGTCTTGCAAATGCTGGCATGGGTTACAATAATATACGGAACCGCCCATGTAAACTTCTTTTGTAATAACTCCTGCACCCTTTGGGCAAGCAGCATCATAAATATTCTTAGACGGTAACGTATGTATCGCTTTTGTTTCTCCGAAAGCCGGCTTCCGTATCTCGGCCTCCCTTATCGGCCATTTCTTGAAGGGCCGATTTCATCGCCTTAAACATGTTTCCTTTTCCGTATGGTTAATCTTCGGTATCTGCCATAGAGAGTATCCCTGAAAGCATACGGGACATAAAACTCACAAATAAATTGCCGTGGAACGTTATCGGAAGTTGATATTTCGGGGGAATCGTGTCCGATGTATTATCGTATCGAAATATTTTGATTCCATGAAAATGCTCAGGAAAATATCGTCTTCGAAATAAATATCGACAAATACAATACTCCTTTTCCGATTCGTAGTTTCCAGTACTCTTCGGCACCCTATTGAAAAATGTAAATTGATGCAGATGCGTTGCTCATAGACATTGGTAATACCCTGCCCGTATAGGTACTGTTTTGCCTGCTTGCCTAAAGCCATTGCTTCGGGATGTTCAATTCCAATGTTGCTATTTATATTGATATCTTCCTTTAGCGACATTTTTTCCTGTTCATGCTCTTCGCGGCCAAAGATAAAATCTTTATGAGAAAAATAAGAACATTCCATCATAAAGATTTGCAAAGAATAGGTTATTTTGTGCTCGATTTTAAAATTTTTATAACAGAAAGTAATTCTTTTACCTCTCATTTTTGTTGTAACCATACAAACATTATAAAAATTGAGAATATGAGTCAATCCTTTGTTTTAGACGTGAAGAAAACCACCTGGGCCGGTGCGCTTATAGCTTTAGGAATCGTGTTCGGAGACATCGGTACATCTCCGCTTTATGTGATGCAGGCAATAATAGGAGGAGTAACGATTGTCGATGACGAAACAATCTATGGAGCCATATCTTGCATCATTTGGACACTGACACTCGAAACAACCGTCAAGTATGTTATCGTTGCCCTGCGCAACAATAACAATGGAGAAGGAGGAGTATTTGCCCTGTACACCCTTGTGCGTAATATGAAAAAGTGGCTATATATACTTGCCATCATCGGTTCGGCAGCATTATTGGCCGACGGTATCATTACCCCGTCTATCACAATAACATCAGCCGTAGAAGGATTACAAGCCATAAACAGTGGTATTGCCGTAGTCCCCATCGTTTTTCTCATACTCACAGCCTTGTTCCTGGTGCAACAATTTGGGACCAGCCGCATCGGGAAAATGTTCGGACCCGTCATGCTCCTGTGGTTCGCCATGCTCACGATATTCGGGATTATAGGCATATTCATGCACCCCTCAATATTCAAGGCATTTAATCCTTATTACGCATTCGAAATCATCAAAAACTATCCGGGAGCATTAGCTCTCATGGGTGCCGTTTTTCTCGCTACCACCGGAGCAGAAGCACTCTATTCGGACTTGGGGCACTGCGGTGCCGGAAACATACGCAGAGCCTGGATCTTCGTTAAAATATCCCTTATTATCAACTATCTCGGTCAAGGAGCCTATGTCCTGACACATCGCGTCGGAACCACTTTCCCTGCAACAGAAAACCCATTCTTTGCCCTAATGCCTCACTGGTTCGTCTTCATCGGAGTACTATTGGCTACACTGGCCGCAATAATCGCCAGCCAGGCATTAATTACAGGCGCATTTACCTTAGTGAGCGAAGCCATACACCTAAAATTCTTTCCCCGCTTGAAACTCAACTATCCCTCCTCAATAAAAGGACAAGTCTACATCCCTATCGTAAACCTGTTTCTTTGGATTGGGTGCGTTTTCATCGTATTCTATTTCGGCTCCTCCTCCCGGATGCAAGCAGCCTATGGGCTCGCCATCACCTTTTCGATGCTCGTCACCAGCATCCTGCTCACCGTATTGTTTGTCAAGCAACACAAAAAACTCTGGATTATCATCTCTTTTGCCCTCCTGTTTTTCTCTATAGAAAGTATGTTTTTACTCGCCAATATCCGTAAAATCGGCTCCGGAGGTTGGGTTACACTTGTACTCACCGCATTGTTTGGCATAATTATGTACTCATATCACAACGGAAACAAAATAAAATCGCGGTTTCTCAAATTTGTCAAACTCGACGATTACAAAAAAATACTATTAGCTCTTCGCAACGACAACACAATTCCATTGGAATCGGCCAATCTGGTATATATTACCCAAAACAACAATTTGGCGCTCACCGAATACAAAACCATCTATTCCATCACCGAACGTTACCCCAAACGAGCCCAAATCTATTGGTTTCTCAGTGTCAACATCCTTGATACCCCCAATACATTCGAATACACAGTAGCCGTTATCGAACCACGCGCCATTTACCGCGTGAACATTAATCTCGGATTCAAAATAGAAAACCACATCTACGATTATTTCAATAAAATAGTTTCCGATATGGAAGCGGCAGGAGAAATAGACCAATCTTCCCCCTACCCTTCGATGGTACAAAACGGAGTTAAGGGCAACTTCCGGTTCGTAATCACCTATCGTCTGTTCCACAACCTCTCTCAATTTACATTTACCGAACGTATGATTATCAATATCTATGAACTCGTGCGTAAACTCGGCGTCTCGGAAATGAATAGTTATGAACTTTCGGGCAGTGACGTCATTGTCGAAAATCTCCCCATTATGACCTCTTCCGCCACCGATTATAGTGATTTAAAACGAACAGAGTAATCTGTCGATTGATTTGAACGAATAAGGCGATTATCGGATTATTATCTCTGTTGCGAATTGCAAAAAGGGTACACCATCACACCAACTTTTTCGCGATGATAAAGTTCGCCGGGTAACGTTTGTTGGCTTGCGGTTTTTGCTCTTTTTCTACGAAAAACAGAGATGCCTCCATGCATGGCAGATGCATCATCAAAGGGTATCAACAGCGGGTATTTTCCGGAAATAGGATCCGACGGGCCTCCATAGCACATATAAATTCGGTCGAGAATACGTAAAAATACATTTTCATGGAAACGAATACCAACAAAAATACCTTTTCCTGGGGATGCCGTCACGGGTTTCCTTACCCATAAATCTTTATATACAAGTAGGGCCAAATACATTGGCAACCGCTCGTCGGGGAAGGATTTGCGATACTTGTATGGCTATGGTAACGGCTTCCGGTAATTCTATCTTGATGATTTATTGTTTCTACGAATTGTTTTGCCCCACTATTAATTATTTTCACTCCATTTGTTACACTGTGTCATGATGGTATTCAACGCATCTTCTTCCCCTTCAGGCGGATATTTGTATTTTCTCAAAAGGCGCTTTACGATACGGCGCATGCCGGCTCTGGCACTCTCTTTTACATTCCAATCTATCGTTTTGTTCTCTCGCAGTGCGTCGGTTAGCTCCTTGGTTATGGACACTAACTGCTCATTGGTATAAAAGTCCTTTACGGCTTCGGGCTTGGTGAGCGCGTCGTAGAATGCTAACTCCTCGGATGAAAGATTTAGTTTTTTGGAATCCTCTTCGCCGTGAATGATTTCGCGTGCTGCTTTCATCAATTCGGCAATCACTTCTTCGTTGGTGAGTAATCCTTTCAGGTAGTTACTCATTGCCGCAGAGAGCATTTCGGAGAATTTCGCGGCACGCACGGCATTGGTGCGTTCATAGATGCGCACCTGCTCCGCGATGAGTTTGCGCAGGAGCTCGACAGCAAAATTTCGCTCCTTCATTTGTGCAATCTCCTCCAAGAACTTAGGGTCGAACAACGAAAACTCCTCTTGAATATCAGAAAACAGGTTGATCACACCTTCACTCTTAATGCTCTGTTTCAATAGTTCATTTATGCGCTCGTTTACCTCCTTGAACGAGATTTTATTCTTGCCTTCCACTCTTGTGAGCAAAGTACGTACAGCCTCAAAGTATGCTGCTGCAAACCTTTGCTCATAGGATAGTATGCTGCTGCACAAAGTCTGTGCCTGCTGCATAAGCAATGATTCTTTTATGAAAAGTTTTTTTGTCTCATTCTTGTTTGGAGCGGCCAGAAAGTTTACACCACCACTGATTGCCTTCGCACGGTCGAGGTCTTTGTCTAAAAAGAACGACGAATAATCGAACCCGTGCAAAAGGTCACGACAAACTTCGAGTTTCTTTTCAAACTCCGGGTAAGCGGTTTTAGTAATATCGGTGTCGCCATAATTTTTACGGTCGCGCAGTGTGTAGTCATTCATCGCCTTTCTCAAAGCAGATGCAATACCGACATAATCGACGACCAAACCGCCTATTTTGTCCCCAAATACACGGTTTACTCGAGCTATTGCCTGCATTAGATTGTGCCCTGACATAGGCTTGTAAACATACATAGTCGACAGCGAGGGTACATCAAAGCCCGTGAGCCACATATCAACCACAATAACTATCTTCAGCGATGAATCATCTGTTCTGAATTGCTTTTCGAGCTCTTTTTTGTATGTGTCATTGCCTATAACCTTGCGCCAGTCTTCGGGGTCATTATTGCCAGAAATCATCACAACGGCAAGCTTTTCGCTCCATGTGGGACGCATGGCGAGTATACGTTCGTAAATTTTCATTGCAATGGGGCGTGAATAGGCAACTATCATCGCCTTGCCTGTTTGTTCCCATTGGCGGAACTCTTCATAATGAGCTACTATATCATCACACAACGAATGTACGGTGTCATCGGCTCCGAGAATAGTGTCGATGCGCCCCAATTCGCGCTTACTCTTTTCGATAGCATACTCTTCCGCTTCATCTGCCATAGAATCGTATTCGGCATCTATGCGGCGAAGAGTTGCTTCGTCGAGCTTAAGGTTTATCACACGGCTTTCGTAGAACACAGGGCGCGTTGCTCCATCCTCTACGGCTTGCGTCATGTCATACACGTCTATGTAATCGCCAAAAACTTCGCGTGTCGAACGGTCTTTTTGCGCAATAGGCGTACCTGTAAAACCGATGAACGTAGCATTCGGCAATGAGTTTCTCACTGTACGCGCTGCGCCTATTTTTATTTTACCACTCTTTGCATCGACTTTTTCGGTGAGTCCGTATTGGCTACGGTGGGCTTCGTCGGCAACCACGATGATGTTGCGGCGGGTAGATAGCGGCTCGTCGCTCTCCTCGAACTTCTGCATTGTGGAGAAGAAAATCCCGTTTGCCTGCCTTCCTGCTAATAACTCTTTGAGGTGAGCTCGGCTTTCGGCTTGAACGGGTGTTTGACGCAAAAAGTCTTTACACTTGGCGAACTGCTTGTAGAGTTGATTGTCGAGGTCGTTGCGGTCGGTAAGTACCACTATGGTGGGGGAAGCGATGGATTGTTGGAGCAACTTTGCATAAAAAACCATCGACAGCGACTTTCCGCTGCCTTGTGTATGCCAAAATACGCCGGCTTTGCCATCTCCCTTCGGTTGATTTTTCACATTAGGCAGACCGTAACTTTCCGGAGGTTCGGCCACACATTGTGGATACTCATTGTCTCCGATAGCCCGAATGGTAGATTCAACTGCTTTGCGCACGGCATAGAACTGGTGATATGCCGCAAGAATTTTTGCATCTGTCTTGTCCTCTTTCGAATAACAGATAAAGTCTCGTATTATTTCGACAAGGCGCACTTTGTCAAACATTCCCTGAAACAGTACCTCAAAGTTGGCGTAGCGGCTATCCTCGCCTGTACCGTCGGCTGTTTTCCACTCCATAAAGCGGTCTTCGCCTGCGGTGATGGTTCCGGCTTTGGATGTGGCTTGGTCGCTCATTACACAGAACGCGTTGTAGATGAAAAGCGACGGAATTTCGAGCATATAGTTTCGCAGCTGACGGAACGCTTCCGACACATCGGTATTTTCACGCGAGGGCGATTTCAGCTCCATGACCACCAACGGCAGCCCGTTAATAAACACGATGATGTCGGCTCTTTTTACAGAATGTTCGTCCACCGTCCACTGATTGGCCACAGTGAAGGTGTTGTGCAGCGGCAGGTCGTAATCGACCAGACGCACCCGTGTTGCTACGGTCTGCTTGCCGTCATAATAGTTTACGTCTACGCCATTTTGCAGATAGTCGTGAAACACGGCGTTTTTTTGCACAAGCGTACCGCCTTCGAAAGTGGTGATTTTGGTGATCGTCTCGTCGATGGCTGCTTGCGGCAACAACGGGTTAATATCGTGCAACGAGGCTCGCACCTGCTCCATATGCAGCGGCTGCGTATAATCCCGCACCACATTTGGACCATATAGGTACTCATAGCCCATATGGTCGCGCAATAGCTCGATTATCGCATGTTCAAAGTTTGATTCGGTGAAGGGCATATATGTCTGTATTATGTTTGATAAATTTATCATTCGCTTAATCGATAATAGTATTTTCAATGTTTTTGAGAATACGATTTAATTCGTTTTGATTGCGCACAATACGGTGTCAAGGGTGTAGGCGAAGAACGCTGTAGTTGGATTGGCATTGCTTATCGTTTTGTTTTCTTAGAATTAATTGTTTCTAATCTTCGTTCATATTTATCCCAAGAAATTTTATATCTAACACATATGTTATGTTTACGTACATTTGAACGAAATTTTCTTACTTCTTCATCAGTCCATTTCTCATTTATATAATAATCTTCATTTGATTGGCTTACTTTTCTTGGATTATAATTATCGAATGTTGAATTCAATGGTCTAAATCGGCAATCGGCAATCTGAACCCCCCAATCAAAACATATTTTTCTCTTTTTCTCTAATTCATTATAGTCATAATCCCAATTATATATCATAAAGATAAATATGTCCTTGCGCTTATACCCAGCATTCTCCTATATCT
>CAYYUE010000062.1:0-11789 GCA_964474745.1 uncultured Bacteroidaceae bacterium
ATCGTGCTGCCCTCCTCAAACGCCACACCGTCGTACATAATATCTTTACTTGCCGGACCTTCGAACCGCTCATCCACCCATGCGGCCGTAGCGATAATATGATGCCTTTTGATAACATATTCGACCTCTATGCGCGGAGAAAAATTTACGTTATTTTTCCTGCCGATGTCGTCCGGTAGAGAAAACCGCGTTCCCGATGCATCGTTGGGTCGTTGCACATCGTTGTTCGTTCCCCATGCCATCTGCGGCATGATGCGTATATTCCAACCGTTGTCGCTCTGAGCCCCTGCTACGGTTACAGCCATAAGGCCCAAAAGGGTAATACATACTCTTTTCATTCTATTTTGCTTTCCAAATGTAAAAATTCCATTTTATAGACAATACATGGAAAACAATTATTGACCTCGTAATGTTTGTTTTTTCTTTTATTTTTGAATTTACATGTTGTTTTTTGCATCCCTTTGTCCCCGGTTCAATAATTTCTTTTCCCTACCATTATCCCCCTTTCTCAGGATTTTAGCATGAAAATCATATCCCTCACCCGGTTCGTTCAACCTTTATCCTTGCCGGAAAAACAAATTCAAGCCATCGACAAATACCGATTTAATAACCGTAGCACGCGAACCTTTCGACACTTTTTGCCGGCTCATTCTACCCTTCATGTTCATCAGGAGACCCATTCTCAACCTATAAATTGCCTGATTTCTTGCGCGGCAATGCAGGAAACAACTTTCGAAACCGTACCAGATACGTTTTGATATTGCTTCCCAATATGATTATTGTTACCGAAAATATGATCAGCAGAATACCGGCGATAAGCCGTGGAGTAAGCGCTTCGTTGAAAACCGCCACGCCGAAAAATACAGCCGTTACCGGTTCCAATGCACCCAGAATGGCAGTAGGAGTGGACCCGATATATTGTACGGCAGAAGTTGTACACAAGAACGAAATAACAGTGGGAAATACCGCAAGGGCTATCAGGTTTCCCCAAAGATACCAGGTGTCCACTACCTTTAAACTTGTCCCGAAATGCGTACTGATAAAAAATACAGACATCCCGAAAAGCAATGCATAAAAAGTGAGCTTCAATGTCGGTACCTTTTTAAGTATCGGTTGATTTACACCAACAATATAGAAAGCATACGACAAGGCAGACAGGATAACCAGAAGCGTACCCGTAAGGCTGAGTACCGAGCCGTCGCTGCCCTTATAGAGTAAGGCAATGCCTCCTAAAGCCGCCAGTATACAAAAGATTGTCAACCCAGTAACCTTCTCCTTAAAGCCGATAGCCATAATAACCGCAACCATGATCGGGTAAACAAACAATATCGTAGAGGCGATTCCGGCATCCATATAATTATAACTTTGAAATAGTGTAATCGACGAAATTGCGATAAGCAATCCCATGACGATAAGCGGTAGAACCTCCTTCTTTTCTATTTTCAGGCTGCGCCCCCGCATTTTAAGCATCATGCCGACTATCGGTATGGCAAACAAGTAACGAAAAAAAAGAACGGAACTGGCGTCCATGCCTTCTTTATACAGAGGAAGGGCGAAAAGCGGATTCATTCCGTATGTAGCCGCAGCAATCGAGCCCAATAAGTATCCTTTGGTTTTATTATTCATGGTTCAAGATAAAAATATTTTATAAAAAACAAGTTCTTTTAGAGGGAAGTTGTCCGGCACAACCTCGCGGTGCAGCCTCAACATCAAGCCGAATAGTATGAAACCCTTTATAGTCTGTACATGCGCCGTCTTCCTTTTGCTCTGTAGCATATGGCGCATACCTGCATGGCGAAAATGTATCCCGTATCCCGGCGTAGCACTCCAGCAATCCCCCATCCGTCAAATAGCTCATGACTTCCCCAGGGCTGTTACTATCGCCAAAAGATAGTATGTCGCGGGCTGTACAACCTCTCAATAAGAACCGTGGAATTTCGATAGCTGGCATAACCGAATGAACAGATTTACGAATGCGATAAAAGAGTTTCTTTGGCGTTGGGTGCATGTTGAAAAACAGCACCAACAATCGGGCAATCCCCCATTTCTTTACAGTCCCCGCAGGTGTCCAATCCTTTTTCATGCACACATTTGCGGATCCGGCAACGATCGCTGCAATACACAAATTTTGCTCCCTCTGTGCGGCATCCCGTACAATAGATGGTCGCAGCTGTTATTTCCGGTGCCTGATTCATCACACTCCACTTCCGGGCCGTTTTTTCTCTTAATTCATTGTCATTTCCAACAGTGGCTATGCGGGCATCGCAACTCTCGCAATCCAATCCGCAACACGCAATCAGATCTTTCATCATTTGAAAATATATTGTAAAACCTCATTTCAATATCTTGCAAGCTCAAATTCCGTTATTTGGCAACTGCCTGTTTGGGGCGAATAAGACGAGACTTGCGAAATCCTATCCTCAACCCCTTGTCCATTCACGGCTTTACAAACCCTACTGCCGCTCACCCGTACATTTGCCTGCCCCGTGCAATAACCCGTTACCTGCCGGATCACATTTTTGCTCTGAACTTCCACATACCTGTCGACCTCCCTAAAAGCCTTTTGATAAGCAAGTACTGCGATCCATATGGCTGACAAATTTTATTACAAAGGTACAACTATTTAGAAATATCATAAACAACAATCTGTTGTTTTAGCTTGCTGCCATTGCGTAAATCCAACCCTGTTCTATATCGTTTTATCCAAAACAGCCTGAATAACAACTCCCGAACAAGTATCCAATGATAAGAAGTTACGATGCTAACCGCGGCCGGATGTTGTCGTTACTGCTTGCCTGTTGCAAAAACCGTGATTCTTCCGTAAAGTAAAAAAAGAACCGGTGCTGACACCAAACACCAATCAGCATTGGCTCCCGAATGCGGTGACGTTGTAGAAGAGAAGATCTGAAAATACATTAAAAAGACTCTTCCTCGAAGTCACCCATCCCGTTTTAAGCCCAATCCCACCACAATAACCATGAAACACCGTGAATAATTCATTTGATAGTGTAGACAAAACCGACTTATTGTTACCGAAACTTAAGAATTCCATTGAGATTTTTATAAATCCCAACGGAATCTTTATAAATCCCATTTGGGTTTTTATAAATCCCATGCAGATTTGTACAATAATACAGGTAGAAATGCGTTATGAATCATGTAGAAAAAGAAAACCGAACCCCGAAAAAACAAATAATCCCCTTAAAAAAAACGCATGGCACAATATCGTATGGAAGAGATTATCAATCTCAAAGAAAACAGTGAGCAATCCTGCTATCCCCGTATAGTGGTTTCCGGCCAAACCACGTTGAATGATCTGGCCAAACGCATCAGTAAAGAAAGTACCTTTACAGAAGGAGATGTGTTGGGCTGCATGCATGCCCTGTCCCAGTACATGGCTTTGGAACTCAGTAGCGGACGAACGGTGAAAATAGACGGTATCGGAACATTCAGCCTGTCGTTGGGGCTGCGCAAAGGAAAGGAACCCGTAACGGCTCAAACAGAGGTAATGCCCAACGCCCGCAGTATTGTGGTACGCAATGTGCATTTTCGTGTCGATAGAGAATGGGTACGTACGTTGAACCACCATTTTCGTCCGCAACGCTCTCAGAGCAAAAGCCGCCGTTCATCGGATCAGTATACCGTGGAAGAACGCCTGGCACTAGCCCTGCAGTTTCTGGAAAAGCACCCTTACCTAACCACCTCCGACTACTGCGGCCTTACCGGGTTGCTGCCCGTTACCGCTCGTCGGGAACTGCAAAAGCTCTCGAATGACAGCGAAAATCCCCTAACCGTCTCCGGCAGCGGAAGCCATAAAGTATATGTAGTACGAAAATTCGAAGCATAAGAAGACTTCCAACCCCATTCCCTCCGTGTCCCCGTGTCTCCGTGAGAAATTGTTCCAAACCTTTTCCAACAAAAAATAACAACCCCATGCTGCCCATTCTCTCTGTGTCTCGGTGCCTCCGTGAGATATTGTTTCAAAAAATCCCCCCCCGTGCTGCCCTCCCTCCGTGTCCCCGTGCCTCCGTGAGAAATTGTTCCAAACCTTTTCCAACAAAAAATAACACCCCCATGCTGCCCATTCTCTCTGTGTCTCCGTGCCTCCGTGAGAAATTGTTTCAAAAAATACCACCCCGTGCTGCCCTCCCTCCGTGTCTCCGTGCCTCCGTGAGCCATTGTTCCACCTCCTTTTCCCCAATCCCATAAACAAAAAAGAACCACCCCATTCTCTCCGTGCCTCCGTGAGATATTGTTCCAAACCTTTTCCAACAAAAAATAACACCCCCATGCTGCCCATTCTCTCTGTGTCTCCGTGCCTCCGTGAGAAATTGTTTCAAAAAATACCACCCCGTGCTGCCCTCCCTCCGTGTCTCCGTGCCTCCGTGAGCCATTGTTCCACCTCCTTTTCCCCAATCCCATAAACAAAAAAGAACCACCCCATTCTCTCCGTGCCTCCGTGAGATATTGTTCCAAACCTTTTCCAACAAAAAATAACACCCCCATGCTGCCCATTCTCTCCGTGTCCCCGTGTCTCCGTGAGCCATTGTTTCAAAAAATCCCCCCCGTGCTGCCCTCCCTCCGTGTCCCCGTGTCTCCGTGAGATATTGTTCCACCTCCGCTATCGTAGTTTCTATGAACCAGGGAATAATCCCCAAAGAAATTGCTGTTCTTAACATGGCTTCCTTACCGAATACAAGATGAGTGTACACAAAAAGAAAAGCCGTTTCGTATACCCTTGTATTGCAAATTATTTCCTATATTTGTAAACTCGTATAAGTAATTTTAGGAGACGTTACATAGAAGAAATTCTTGAAAAAGAGGCAATTAAACAAATTTTGTTAACGACGCAATTTTGTAAAAACCACATCCGTACGTACAACTGCAAACAATTGAACGTGAAATTATTGTTTGAAATACGAAAAGATGTTAAAGAAAGCTGTAAAAAAATAACGGACAAAAGAAAAAAATAACATAAAGCAATGGCAGAAATCAATAGTGCAGAGATCGGTTTTGAAAAGGAGATTTGGAAGGCCGCAGACAAGATGCGGGGCAATATTGACGCATCGGAATATAAATCTGTGGTTCTCGGGCTCATTTTCTTGAAATATATATCCGATAAATTCGAGGCCAGATACGAATCGCTGGTTGCCGAAGGCGACGGATTCGAGGAGGATAAAGACGAATACCTGGCAGAAAATATATTCTATGTCCCTGCAGAGGCGCGTTGGGCTGCAATAGCTGCAAAGACACACACTCCCGAGATCGGCACAGCCATAGACAACGCCATGCGCGCCATTGAGCGTGAAAACAAACGGCTGAAAGATATCTTGCCGAAGAATTTTTCGAGACCGGAGTTGGACAAACGCCGTTTGGGAGAAGTGGTCGACCTGTTTACAAACATCAAGATGCACCAGCATGGCGACACCAAAGATATCTTGGGACGTGCGTATGAATATTGCCTGTCGAAATTTGCCGAGGCAGAAGGGAAATTGGCGGGCGAGTTCTATACGCCTGCTTGTATCGTGCGTACGTTGGTGGAGGTGCTGCAACCCTACCGAGGACGGGTGTATGACCCCTGTTGCGGCAGTGGAGGCATGTTTGTGCAGTCGGCAAAATTTATCGATGAGCACGCACAGAGCATCAAAAACATATCCGTTTACGGTCAGGACTCCAACCCCACTACGTGGAAAATGGCACAGATGAACTTGGCGATTCGCGGTATTGAGGCAGATTTAGGGCGATTTAACGCCGACACGTTCTTCAACGACTGCCACCCCACGCTCAAGGCGGACTTTGTGATGGCAAACCCGCCGTTCAACCTCAGCGATTGGGGAGCAGACAAACTGTCGGGCGATGTACGGTGGAAGTATGGCACACCGCCAAACGGAAATGCCAACTTTGCCTGGATTCAGCATATCATCCACCACCTCGCACCGGGTGGCCGTGCAGGTATTGTGTTGGCCAACGGTTCGCTCTCGAGCCAGAGTGGAGGAGAGGGAGATATACGCCGCCGGATTGTGGAGGCTGATTTGGTGGATTGCATCGTGGCTATGCCGTCGCAACTCTTTTACACGACTCAGATACCTGTTTCGATATGGTTTTTGAATAAGGACAAGAAGCAGAAAGGCAAGACACTGTTCATCGATGCCCGCAATATGGGCACGATGATAACGCGTAAACTTCGTCAACTTACCGACAAGGATATACACCGTATTGCTGAAACAGTCGATGCTTTCGAGACAGGCACATTGACCGACGAGAAAGGTTTTTGTGCAGTGGTTTCGACCGGCGATATCGCCAAGCAGGATTTTATTCTCACTCCCGGGCGTTATGTGGGCATTGCCGAGCAAGAGGCGGATTCCGAACCGTTCGACGAGAAGATGGCACGGCTTACGGGTGAATTGTCCGAGCTTTTCGTGCAGTCGCACAAGTTGGAAGATGAGATTCGCAAACAGTTAAAAAGTATAGGGTATAAAATATAAATTTGGAAAATGATCAAGAATGGAAAGGGAGGACAACGTTCGGTTCAGGATGTTATATCCACCCGCTATGCTTGTTATCGTATTGCTCAAAATGGCGACCCGAAGAAGGAGGAGATTTTACAACCTCCTGATCAGAAAAAGTACATAAAACGGACTAAGAAATGGCAAAAATAACCGTACTAAACACCGAGATAGGGATACAAAAAATAGATGAACAGGATTATCTTTGCATCACGGATATGCTAAAAGCAAAGGATGGAGACTTTTTTGTGACCGATTGGTTGCGCAATCGCAACACCATGGAATTTCTCGGAATATGGGAAAGCATCTACAATCCTGTTTTTAATTATGGCGAATTCGCCATAATTAAAAATAAAGCGGGGTTAAACAACTTCAAAATAAGTGTGAAAGAGTTTGTTGAGAAGACGAACGCAATTTCTCTGCAAGCCAAAGCCGGTAGATATGGAGGAACGTATGCGCACAAAGATATTGCCTTTGAGTTTGCTATGTGGATAAGTGCCGAATTCAAAATCTATATTGTAAGAGAATTCCAGCGTCTCAAAGAGGAAGAGCAGAAACAAATCGGTTGGTCGGCAAAGCGCGAGTTATCAAAGATCAACTACCATATCCACACGGATGCGATAAAGCAAAATCTAATCCCTAAAGAACTAACGCCTAAGCAAACTTCGATGATCTATGCATCCGAAGCCGATGTCCTCAATGTAGCACTGTTTGGCGCGACTGCCAAAGAGTGGAGAGACGCAAACCCTCAGTTGAAAGGTAATATACGAGATTATGCCGATATCAGCGAATTGATTTGCCTGTCGAATATAAACGCAGTTCTGATTAACGAGGGCATCAATCAAGCTGAACGACTCATCAAGCTTAATCAAATAGCCATTCAGCAGATGAAAGTATTGCAAGAGGTGAAGAATAAAAACTTATTACGGTAATGAATGAGTGGAAAAAGGTTATAAAGTATAGAATAATCATATTATGATAATAGATTTCTTTGGGTCTTTGAAAGACAACATAATCAAAAAAGTTAAGAATCCCTTTTTAGGCACATTCGGGATTGTTTTTCTTTTGAAAAATTGGCAATTATTTTACTCCTTGTTCTATTTTGACCCAGGGGAAACCCGATTATCGAGAATACAGATAATAGAGGAATATATATCTTTCCACGGTGGAACTTGGGGGATTTTCAGTGTCGCTGTACTCTATACGATAATCGTATTGATTATATCTTATTCATTGTCGCTTATTGGAACATATATCGGCAATTTCTCAGACTCTATTGCGGTTCCTTTTGTAACCAAAATAGCAACTAAAGGAACAAGCATAGTAACCAAAGAAAAATACGATAGACTGGACGCAAGGTGTAAAAAATTAGAGGATCAATTAAAGGATGAGCGAGAGAAACGCATTACTGCTGACATAGAAAGAGAGAAAGCCGAGAAAGATCTATTGGAATACAAAGAGGCGAACAAACCTAAAAATCCTTTATTAATGAACTCAGCAGAAGCTGCAATTGAGGTGACGAGTAAGAGGGCGGATAAGAAAGATGACAAAGAAAAGAGAATTGTTGAAAAAATAATCGAAAACAACTGGAGTGAAGACTTTTCGAAACTAATAACATCAATCACTAAACAAGATGCAAGTCCGTATCATAATGAGTTCAGCAAGGAAATGACTGACTTTCTTTCTATTCAAGATATTATAGAGATAAAAAGTGATGATTTTAATGCTAACCCTTGTTATTTCTTCACAGAATTTGGGAGTAAGGTAAAAAATGAATTTGCTGAAAAATTGATATAATATGAATAATTGGCAAAAAGTTAGATTGGGGGATTTGTGTAGCGTAAAACATGGCTATGCTTTTAAGGGGGAATTTTTCACCGAAATTCCTAATAGTGTTATATTATTAACACCTGGAAATTTTGCAATCGGAGGAGGATTTAAATCTGATAAATTAAAATTTTACAATGGAGAAATCCCCAAAGATTACATACTAAAACCAAATGACATTGTTATAACAATGACCGACCTTAGTAAGGCCGGAGACACCCTCGGATATTCAGCAAAAATCCCTGATAATAAAAATATTTATCTACACAACCAAAGAATAGGACTTGTGGAGTTTAATAGTCAAGAGGTATGTAAAGATTTTATATATTGGCTATTGCGTAGTTATACCTATCAACGTTATGTGGTAGGTAGTGCAACAGGAAGTACTGTTAAACACACATCTCCAAAGTTAATACAGGCATTTGAGTTTTTATTGCCACCACCTCTTGAGCAGGAGCGGATTGCAGGGATATTGGGGGCGTTGGACGATAAGATTGAGTTGAACAATCGGATCAATCGCAATTTGGAGGAGCAGGCTTTAGGCTTGTTCCGTCGTTGGTTTGTCGATTTCGAGTTCCCCGATCAAAATGGCAACCCCTACCGCACCAACGGCGGCGAAATGATCGACTCTACACTGGGTGAAATTCCTAAAGGTTGGAAAATAGGAAAATTGAGCGATTTCATCTTAGTAAAATATGGGAAAGATCATAAAATGTTAAAAGATGGGGATATTCCTGTTTATGGCTCTGGAGGTATAATGCGTTATGCTGAATCTTTCTTATATAACAAAGAGTCCGTACTCATTCCAAGAAAAGGCACGTTAAACAATGTCTTTTATATCAATACACCCTTCTGGTCTGTCGATACAATGTTTTATAGTGAGATGAAGTACAATCATATTGCCAAATTTGTTTACTTTTTTCTTAAAGCAAAGGATTTAGCGTCCATGAATGCGGGATCGGCCGTTCCTAGTATGACTACTGAAATACTAAATCAATTAAGCATGCCTATTGCAACAAAGGATATATTTTCTAAGTATGACTCAATAACAACGACCTTTTTTAATCAAATAGAGAATAATCAAAAAGAAATCCAAACCCTAGCAGCATTCCGTGATGCGCTGTTACCGCGGTTGATGAGTGAGGAAGTGAAAGTGTAAATTTGTAAAACTAAAATAAGAATAGCTATGGAAACAACAAGCTTAGTAGCAATTAATCCTAAACAAATTGATTTTGACGAGTTAAATCCTAGAGGCGAAAGCGTTGAGCAAATAACAAATGATACTGAATTTTATAAGCTCAAAGATTCAATTAAGAATTATGGACTGATAAATCCCCTCATCGTAAAAAAACAAGATTCAAAAGATAAGCCTTTTTTATTGATTGATGGAGAAAGACGCTTAAGAGCGATACTCGATTTAGAACTGACAGAAGTGAATGTAAATACTGTAGAAAATGATATAAATGGGAGTATTATTGCGTATCAAATTCATCAAAATAGAAAACGTTGGGAAAGACCAGCTGAAGCGAAAGCAATTAAAAGAATAATCGTTTCGATTAAAGCAGAAAATCCTGTTATCTCTGATACAGACCTTAAACGAAAATTAATAGAAGTAACATCGCACAAACCAACTGCTATTGATGATATGTTAAAGATTCTGAGATATTCCGATGATATTGTTGAAATGTCTCAGAAGGGAGAAATTGATCATAGTTATCTTGTAAGAATAGAGGATGATTTTACACAACCATTAATTAAAGCATTTCCTAAAATTGTAGAAAGTAAGGATGGAATAGATAATATTAGGAAGCTAATGATAGAAAAAGCAAAACTTGGATTGCTAAAAAATACTCGTTATATGATGACATCTGGATTCAAAGAAATATTTAAGGGAACAGTTGGAAATTTGGATGTTCAAAATTTAATATCGTCTTTTCTAAACATAAAATCTCAAAGTGCAGAAGTATTATATGAGGCATTTAAGCATTTGCAATCAAGATCTTCACAAAATACACAAAAAGAAGCCATTCCACTCCCAAAGGCTAATCAAGAAACATCTAATACAGATTTGTTTTTTTCTCAAAAGGAATCTTCTGTTAATGAAAATAATACGAAAACGAAAAGTGAAGAACCTTTAAAACCTCAGGATGCTCATCAAAGTTTTTATTCTAATGAAAGAGAACCTCAGTCACAAAATAATTTAAAAGCATCCAAAGCAAAAACAAGTGATTTTGATAAGATAAAGAAAAAATACGAAACTCTTTACATTGGATTTTCAAATGAAGAAACGGAATATCTAAAAGAAGCATTTGAATGTTTGGCAACCCAAAAATGTATGAAAGCTGCTACTTTAATGGTATGGGCTGCCACCGTTAGTAGAATGCTATCTTATATTGAAAAAGATATTTCTAATTTTAATTTGGTTTGTTCTGCAATGAATATGCAAAAAAAATCGTTTTATAAAAACTATGCTGGGAATTTTCAAGTAAAAGCTTCTGATATTGAGCATGTAAGAGAGTTGTCTAAGGATATGCAATTAGTTTGTTTTTTATGTTATGAGAAAATCATTAAGATTCCCGAATTAAAGAAAATGAAAGCAATATTTGATAAACGTAATGATTGCGCTCATCCAACATCTGTGCAATTAACATTGACTGAAGTTATAGTTGTTTTTGAGCAACTGTATGATATTGTTTTTAGTAATTCAAAATTGAGGTAGCGAACAAGTATGAATATATTATTAGTAGAACCAGATTTTCCAATATCCACAAAAAGTAAGAACCATTCTAACTTTTTACCAATAGGTTTACTGAAACTTGCCTCTTTGTACAGAAACAAAGACGAAAATGTCGAATTAATAAGGGGGTGTTCAGAAGCTTCTTTTATTCCAGATAGAGTAGAAATAACTTCGTTATTTACTTATTGGTCTAAGTATGTAAAAGAAGCAGTATGTTTTTATCGCAATATTTATCCCAAGGCAGAAATCATTGTGGGCGGAATATATGCTACTTTAATGCCAGAACATTGTAAAGATTATACAAAATGTGACACGGTTTTTATTGGACAAAATGTTGACGCGGATGAATGCATACCAGCGTACGATCTGATTGATGTAGATTATCAGATTATTCACGGAATGCGTGGTTGTAGTAGGAAATGTTCTTTTTGTGGTATATGGAAGATAGAGCCGGAAAGTTATAAAACGGCAGAAGCAATAAAAAAAGAAATAATTAAAAATAAGATTGTTTTTTATGACAATAACATGCTTGCAAATCCCAATATAAAAGATATCCTTCGTATGCTATCATTAAAAACCTTAAATGGCAAAATAATAAAATGTGAATGTCAAAGTGGATTTGATGGTAGAATTTTGGAGAAAAACATTGAATATGCAAAGCTTCTAAAAGAAGCTCGTTTTAAAAATATTCGTTTAGCTTGGGATTTCTCTTTTAGTAA
>CAYYUE010000063.1:0-11731 GCA_964474745.1 uncultured Bacteroidaceae bacterium
AGATTGATGTAACACAATACAATCAGACAAAAGACGAGTTTATGCCGTTTTTGATTGTAGGATTATTGGCTTTGGGATTGGAAATATTACTGGGCTTACTATATTTCAGATCAACACCATAATAAAAATAAAACTGTAACAAAAAGGAATTATGATACATTTTGAACATCCCTATTTGCTTTATTTGTTGTTACTTGTACCTGTTTTTGTGATTATTTATATTTTGGTGCAACGTCGACAAAGGAAACGGTTGAATGCATTTGCCGATATGCGTATGTTTGAACGATTAACTCCGGATATCTCGCATTCAAAATCAATATTTAAATATTGCTTGATTATGTTGGCACTTACGTTTTTAATTCTAGCCATAGCCAATCCTCAAGTAGGTTCTAAAATGGTGAAAGGAGAACGCTCGGGTGCCGATATTGCAATTGCTTTAGATATTTCCAATAGTATGCTAGCAGAAGATATTCAGCCTAATCGATTGGAAAGAGCTAAAAAATCCATTTCAAATTTGTTATCGGAATTGAATAACGATAGAATTGCAATTATTATCTTTGCAGGAAAGTCGTACACCCAGCTGCCTCTTACCAGCGATTACGGTGCAGCCAAATTGTTTTTGGAATCTATCAGTACAGACATGATCGAAACCCAAGGAACCGCTATAGGAGATGCTATTGAAAAAAGTATGCAAACTTTTGGCTATGGAGATGAAGCTCGTCCATGGCAAAAAAATAAAAGTCGTACGATTATCATTATTTCCGATGGTGAAAACCATGAAGACGATGCGATTGCCATGGCTGAAAAAGCTCGAAGAGAAGGAATTGTTGTGAATACTATAGGAATCGGATTACCCACAGGGGTTCCTATTCCTCAACATAATAGAGGCGTGCGTGTAGGATATAAAAAAGACCGAAATGGGAATCCGATTACTACCAAATTGAATGAATCAATGTTGGCAGAAATAGCTCATGCAGGAGGAGGTACTTATCTTAGAGCAGGAAACATCAATACAGGATTGGGCGATATTATGAAAGAAATCGAGAAGTTGGAAAAACAAAATTTTGGAGAAACCATGTTTTCCGAATACGAAAGTAAGTTTCAATACCCCTTGTTGGTTGCTATTATATTGCTTATAGCAGAACTGTTTGTTTTTGAAAAGCGCAGTAAATTTCTCAACACAACCAATATTTTTGGGAAAAAAGAAGAAAAAGAGATTGACTAATATTATTAATGAATACAAAATGATGAAAAAATTGTGTTTGATAGTAATGACGATAAGTTTTTTGTTTACAACATTTTCTTTGCGTGCACAGGAGTATAAAAGCTTTACGCGTAAAGGGAACAAAGCTTATGAAGATAAGAAATATAACGATGCCGAAATTCTGTATAGAAAAGCATTGGCAGGAGACAGTTCTTTTTATAAAGCGCAGTATAATATAGGCGATGCTTTATATAAAGAAAAACAGTATAAAGAGGCCGCTCGATATTATACAAAAGCTATAGAAAACCCTGAAATTGATAATATAACCAAAGGGAAAGCTTTCTATAATTTAGGAAACAGTCACTTACAGTCTGGATTGGAAAATAAAGGAAATCCGGATGCAATGAAAAACTTTCAAGATGCGATTAGTTCGTATCAAAATGCATTAAAATTGAACTCTAAGGATGCAGATGCGAAATACAATTTGTCGTATGCTAAAAAAATGTTGCAACAGGCCCAACAAAATAATCAGCAAAATAACAATCAACAAGATAAACAAAATCAACAGGATCAGCAAAATCAAAATAAACAAAACAACCAAGACCAACAAAATAAAGACCAAAATAACCAAGATAATCAAAACCAACAGAACAAAGATCAAGATGATCAACAAAATAAAGATCGGCAAAATAAAAATTCACAGCAAAATGGACAAAAAGAGCAGAAGAAACAAGATGCAGAACGAATTTTGGATGCCGTAAAAAATAATGAAAAGAAGACCTTAGATAAGCAAAAAGTAAAAGTTACCGGAGGTAAAGTAGAAAAAGATTGGTAATAAAAAAACGATAAGTAATAAAAAAACAAAGATAAAATAGATTTATAAACATGAATAAATCGCTCAAAATACTCGTCACGTTATTGGCTATAAGCGTTTCACTATTAGCACAAGAAGCAAGAATGACTGCCAGCGCACCTTCCACTGTGGGAGTAGGGCAACAATTTTCCGTTAGCTACGAAATAAATGCACGACCTTCAGACTTTAAGGCTCCCACCTTTCGAAATTTCAACTTTTTGGGAGGCCCTTCTCAGTCGTCGAGTTCCAGTACTCAAGTCATCAACGGACAAATGAGTCGTTCTGTCAGTATTACGTATACTTATTACTTGTCTGCGCCGGCTGAAGGAACATTTACGATTCCGGCTGCAACCTGTAAAGTTGATGGAAAAACTATTACCAGTAATACGTTACAAATAGAGGTGGACAAATCGGCTCCTCAACAACAGCCTCGCCAGCAATATCAGAATTCTCGATATGGAGGGCAATCGCAGGTGCAAGAAGAACCCACTCAAATAGATGCCAGTACTTTATTTGTAAAAGTTTCCGCGAATAAAACCAATGTATATCAAGGGGAAGAGATTATTGTTACCTATCGTATTTACACACAGGTTCCTATTAGCCAGTATCAAATAGATAAATTGCCTGGGAATAAAGGTTTTTGGACAGAAGATTTATGGGACGACAATACCCAAGTAAAACAATATGAGGAAACAATAAATGGAAAACGTTATTCTGTTGCTGAAATACGCAAAGCGTCGTTATTCCCTCAAGAAACGGGAACTTTAACTATAGAACCTATTACATTAGAGGTATTGGCGCAAGTTCAGGCACCTCGTCGTCGGACAGGTTCTATTTTCGATTTGTTTGACGATGCTTTTTTCAATACTCGTCAAGCGATAAAAAAGAATTTGATTTCTAATTCTTTAAAAATACGCGTAAAACCTTTACCACAAGCTCCTCAAGGCTTTATGGGGGCAGTAGGGAATTTTACAATCAAAAGTAGCGTAGATACCAAACACATAAAAGCAAACGATGCATTAACCTATTCTATAACCCTTTCGGGTTCCGGAAACTTAATGTTGATAGATAAAATAGATGTCCGATTCCCTAAAGTATTCGAAGTGTATGATCCTAAAATAACTTCTCATATCAAACATAATGCGGGAGGTGTAAGCGGAAGTAAAATATTTGAATGGGTATTGATCCCTAGAACTCAAGGAAATTATAGCATCCCGGAAGCAACTTTTGTATACTTCGATCCCAAAAGTGATTTATATGTAACACGGACCACCGAGGGATTCAATATTACAGTAGACAAAGGCGATGCTAATGCAATGACATCATATTCGTCAAGCAAAAACGATATTAAATTATTAAATTCCGATATCAACTATATAAAAACGAGCGATACCAGATTAACGATCTCAAAATCTACGTTTTTTAATTCTCTATTATTTTGGATATGTATGTTCATTCCCATCCTTTTGTGTATATTCATAATTATTTATGGGAAAAAAGAGCAAGCTTCCAAAAAAGATATAGGATCTATGAGATTGCGAAAAGCCACTTCATTAGCAAAGAAAAGATTGCGAAAGGCCGAAAGTTATTTGAATCAAAATGAAGATGAGAAATTTTATGTAGAAATATATCAAGCTATTTGGGGATATATTTCGGATAAGTTTACGATTCCGGTTGCTCAACTCTCTACGGATACGGTTCAAAATATTTTGGAAACAAAGAGCGTAAATACGATAATTGTAGAGAAAATTTTGCAAACACTCAATGAAGTAGATTTTGCTCGATTTGCTCCCGGTGATAGTTCTGCAAAAAAACAAGGAATTTATGAACAAGCTCTTCAGATGATTTTAGATATTGAAAATCAATTAAGGTAACTAAAAATATTAAAATAATGAAAAGAGTAATATTTATAATAGGAATTTTATTATGTGGAGGCAATCCTCTACATGCGTCGGTTCAAGATGCTTTTGTAAAAGCAAATAAATTGTATGAAGCTGGACAATACAATGAAGCCATAGCATCTTATGATGCTATCATAGACAAGGGATATACTTCTGTTTCTTTATATTATAATTTAGGAAACGCTTACTTTCGTACCGATAATATAGGTGAAGCTATTTTGAATTATGAACGAGCTTTGCGATTGGATCCCTCTGATAAAGAAATAAAAGAAAATTTGGCTCTAGCCAATTCTAAAATCAACGATAAAATAAATAAAGTTCCGGAACTCTTTTTTGTAAAGTGGTTTAATTCAGTGTTGAATTGGTTTTCTGTTTCCCAGTGGGGTATTTTATGCATTATTTTTATGTTTTTAACGTGTATGCTAGCCGCTTTATTCTTTTTAAGTCATTCTTATAAATTGAAAAAAACAGGTTTTTATGTAGGAATTATGATGTTGATATTTGTGATTGCCTCATTTATTAATGCATCTGTTTTACATCATCGATTGACACACATACAGCAAGCTATTGTAGTAGCACCGATGGTTCTTGTCAAAAGTTCTCCTGATGATAATGGTACCGATAAGTTTGTTATTCATGAAGGGACAAAAGTGATCATTGAAGATAATGTTAATAATTGGAGTAAAATAAAATTAGGTGACGGTAATACAGGATGGGTGGAAAATCTCTCAGTATCTGTTATATAAAGTTCACCTTAGAATATATCCCTAAAAAAATAATACGATGAATAGCACACATATGTTTCGGAGATTAATACTTGTATTGTTTATGTTATTTACTGTGCGAGCCGTCTGTTACGCTCAGCAACCCGAATATATAGACGAAGAGGAATGTGGATGTGATCTTTATTTTATCGATGGTATTCAAAAAACATACAAAGACGGAAAATTCGGATTTAAGCGTTATGACGGGAAAGTGCTAGCTGCTAATAAATACACTCATACAGATAAGTTTCAAAACGGTTATTGTAAAGTATTTATAGATTCGTTATGCGGAATTATTGATTCTACCGGACGAGAAGTGCTGCCCTGTGTATATCAGGATGTAGATTATTTTTATGAAGGATTGTCCCGATTTCAACAAAATAATCGATATGGTTTTTTGGACACCAATAACCGAGTAGTCATTCCGAATACTTATTTAACTGCATCCGGTTTTTTTGATGGTTTAGCAGTTGTAGCCCTTTATACGGATACTATGCATACGGTAGGATATGGTTATATCGATAAAAATAATACCATGGTTTTACAACCCGTATATGAATATGCAATGCCTTTTATAGAGAAGGTTGCTATAGTAAAGCAATACGATAGATATGGCTATATAGATCGATCGGGGAAAGAAGTTTTTCCTATAAAATATGAGTTGTTGACGCCAATGGATAAAGGTCATTTTTGGGCTTTCGATGGTAATTATTTTGCTTTGTTTAATAATAAATTTAAGCAACTTACGCCGTTTGTTTATAGTGACGCGCAATCTTATGGTGATGGATTGTTTCCTGTATTGCGTGATGGAAAATGGGGATATATAAATGACAAAGGAAAAGAGGTTATCAAATGTCGGTATGCAATGATATCTCCTTTCAGTTATGGAAGGGCTATGGTAACAGACGGTACAAAATATGGGATTATCGATACAAAAGGAAAATTCGTTCTTCCGATGGAATATGAATCTGCTGCTTCTAGATCGCAAGCCTATACTTATCACGATGGATTGGCTCTTGTAGAAAAGAATGGTAAATTTGGATTTGTAGATACTAAAGGAAAGATTGTAATACCATTGATATATGAATCGGCTTATCATTTTGCCGATGGATTGGCTCCTGTAAAAAAAGGAAGTACATGGGGATATATCGATAAAAAAGGAGATATAAAAATTCCATTCCGTTTCCAGGTTGCTTCATTTTTTGAAAATGGAAGAGCTGAAGTATATTTGAATGGCGTAGCTCATAAAATTACTCCAGAAGGAAAATGTGTAAAAAATTGCAAAAATTTTTATGAATAATGAGTCAGATAGCAGCGCATAAAGGTATTATAACCTCCATTTTAGGTGATACAGTACAGGTAAAAATAGAATCGCTTTCCGCATGCGCCTCCTGTCATGCAAAATCAATGTGTACCCTGTCTGAAAAAGAAGATAAATTAATAGATGTAAAGATACCTAAAAATCGAGAGCTTCATATTGGAGACCTCGTTACAGTGTGTGTATCCAAAGAAAAAGGAATGCAAGCTGTTTTCCTGGCATACGTAATCCCTACATTGATTGTGATTGCAGCTATAATTGTGTTCCTACAATTGTCATTTTCCGAAGTACTCGCAATTGTCGCTTCCTTAATAATATTGGCATTATATTATGGCGTTCTGTATTGTTTTCGTCATAAAATTAATGATCGATTTACGTTTTATCTGAAAGAAGAGTAATACCCAAAGAGAAAGAGTGCTATTATTCTAATTTTGACAGAAAAGTAAATGGGGTATATGTATAAGAAAGTATAATATTTTCACAGTTTTTATTCTAGTAAAAATAAAAAGAGTCGCTTCGAACTTTGTGAAGCGACCCTAAAATACATCTTTGAAATAAGTAAGCACATCAATGAAACGTTTCAGTTCTCGTTTTGTTTATTCAGATGTGATTTTTTTTTCGATTAATCATATTTAATATATTTCATCCTCTATGGACGATGTTGGCTTTTGGTATTTGTTTTTGGAGGTAGTATAGGGAATTCACTAAAAGCAGTGCTCACTAAAGGTTGTACTTCGGAATAAGGTAATATTCGTTGATCTGTATTGTTTATTAAATTTTCAACAGAAGCAGACCATAGGTATGAATGATCTTGCAGATCTACGATATCGATAGTAAGTACTCCATTTTTCTGTACTTCAGAAACCAATTGAACATTATTATAGTAGGCTGGTAAATAAGTGTATCTTGGATACATCCAATAAGAACTCCATCCTCCAAAACCGTACCAATAGGGTGGGGGGGGAGCCATGGGAGGGTAATTCGCCTGTGTTACAACGGACGTTTTTATTGTAAGCCCAAAATTTACTAAATTTACCGAAGTCGAATCTTCTACAAGTCCTCTATTATTTAATTGTTGTCGAATTGCCATTGCAATATTTTGATAGTCTGTCATGTTCATATTCGGAGCCAATTGATCAGCATGAGGCTTTGCAATACGATAATTTTTTATCATAGCTAATTTTTGAGGATTGTAAACACTGCTATTTAACAGTTGATAATTAGAACAGCTGTATATAGCTATACTAATTGTTAGGAGTAACAAAAACTTTTTCATACATTAATTATTTGTTGATTATCATTATAATAACATATTTTTACTATTGAAAACTATTAGATTAAAAATATTCTTCGATCAATTCGTCTTGATTAATGAGATGATCATTAAAGTGTGAAGCTACATGTGAAGCGTCGCAGAAGGGTTTATTTGAAGAATTTCCGCATCGGCAAAGAGTGACACGATTTCTGACTTCGTAACTGGAACCGTCCGCGCTTTCAATTCGAATCCCTCCTCGTACCCATATAGGACCACTGATTTTCAATATAGGATCTTCAATAATTGCAACACTGGGATCAAATTTAGGCTCATAAAATTTCTTTTTTTGCTTATCGTATAACATTAATCTTCCTGCTGGGCAATGCGATACTTCGTGTTGTATAAGTTTTTTATCGTCTTCAGATGTAGCTAGTTCTACCAAATTCCAAACATTACCATAAGCATCGCAAAAACGGGCATAAGCACAGTATTCTTTATTATCATATAAAACCAATGAAGGACCGTCTATGGCTTGTGCTTTTCGCATGATGGGCTCTTTGCTTGCTGTTTCTTGTGGATCCCATGATACTTTTTTATGGCGTCCATCGCAAAAAGGTTTATTATCCGATTGTCCACATCTACATAAGGCACAAGGATCTTTTTCACATTTAAAAACTTTCCCTTTTTGATATGACCAAGAATCTCCATCTTCATCTTGAACTATTATTTCTTGACTAATCATGGGAATTCCATATAACAAATAAGGACCGTCTTCGGTTATTTTAATATAGTATTTAGGATTGTCTTTACCTGCCGTATTTTTCACATTATTTTTGTTTTCCATATTTATAGAATTTTTATTACAAAAGAATAACAATTAGGTATCTTTTTTGGTTTACAAAAACATGTTATTTTGCTTCGTTTTTAAATTACGTATAACTGCATTAAAAGAATTTATGTTTCTCTGTTTTTTTAAGTTTATAATTAATAAACGATGCCTCTAATCATTTAAATACTATTGATTTACAATAAAATAATTATGAAGAGAACAAAAAAAGAAAAAAAATTTTTGTATTACAAATAAATATATTACTTTTGCATCGCGAGCAGTCCTGTAAGCATATATAAAAGAATTTCTACTGTATGAAAAAAAAATTAGTTATATTGATTGTCTTATTTGCATGTATTATGCCGGAATTTGTTATTGGACAAACCAAAACACCATCGGCTACACGAAATGCCGCCCAATCTAAATCGGGCAATTCTGCACCTAAAAATAACAAGAATGTCAAAAATACAAAGGGTAAAAAAAAGCCTGTAAAAAAAGAACCTACACCTGAAATTGAATTGCCCTACAATAGCAATGATTGCTTGTTTGCTGTTGAATTGAAACCCGATATTCCTTTCGGCCCAACAACAGCTCCTTCGGGGGGAGGGCGCATCATGGAAATTCAACGGGATTCTAAAAATTCTTATCTCTTTGAAATAGAACATAATACAGTTTGGTACAAATTTGTTGCCCCTTATTCAGGTCTGTTGTATTTGGAAATAACTCCTACTGATCCTAGTGACGATTATGATTTTTTGGTATATAGATATACAAATCAGTATTTTACAAATGAGCTCATTTTTAATAGAATAAAACCTGTTATTGCTAATTTGTCATTACCGGATTCCGCATCGAAAGGTTGTATTGGGATTTCCAGTAAAGGGAAAAAAGCTTTTATTGGAAAAAATTCAACAGAACCTTACAATGTTCCAATCAGTGTAAGTAAAGGAGAGGTTATTTATATCGTATTAGACAAACCGAATAATGGAGGAAAAGGACATACCATTAAAGCCTCTGTTCATGTGGAATCCTTCGAGCCGAAAGTTAGTTTTTATGATCCGAAATTGAAAAAAAATATTGATGTAGAAATTTTATTGATTGAAAAAAATACAGACAATCGAATATTGTTGAAAAACGCTGCATATAAAGGAGGTAAAATTCGATTTGTGCCGAATTTTAATTATGCTTTGTATGCAAAAAAGGATGGTTACTTCTCTATTTATAAAGATTTTAATTCAAACATCTTTAAAGAAGACACTGTAATGAAATTCATAATGAACCGAACAGAGAAGGGTACTAAGTTTCCATTAACCGAAGTCTATTTTGAAGATGGAGATATTCAGTTGATGAAGGAATCCGATACGGTATTGAATAATTATGTACAGATGTTTAAGAATCACCCTAATGTGGAATTTAATATCAAGGGATATGTGAATTCTTATGGATTTGATTTGGAATCCGATATTCAACGCTCATATGAACGAGCATCTGCTGTCAAAGATTTTTTTGTAAAAAACGGTATTGAGGAAAACCGTATGACGGTATCGGGAATGACAAAAGGCGAAATTAATAAAGTTGCGAATGAAGTATTGAACAAAAATAAGACGTTTAATGCTGTGAAAATTGAATTTACAATTACAAATGTAAAGAAATAGAAATTACATTTATTTGAATTAATTTGCGGTTGCTTTTATTTTTGCAGCTTGCAAAATAAATAAAATTGTAAGAGAAGAAGCGTTCATTCTTCTCTTATTTTTTCGTAAAGATAGGAGATTAACTTGCTGATCCAATTTGATAGTTTCGTTATGAGGCATTAAAGTATAAACGGGGTTGATTATAAATTTGAGGGAAGTACTCGTTTTATGCGTCGTATTCATAAGGCGAGGAAGAAAAATTTTCTTTACCGACTGGAACATTCAAAAAATAGTTGGTTTCATACTATTTATTAAATACTTTGATATTCAAACAATCAGATCTGAAAGGTTTATAGGATTTGTTATAAAAAAGCTACTTTCCATTGATGAGAAATATTATTCCATGAAAACATATTGCACGATGTTTCCCCCCATTCGCAGCGCTTTAATACGCGTTTCCTGAGAATCATTATGAACATCTTGGTTTTCCCATCCGTCGCCCAAATCGCATTCATATGAGAAAAAACATACCAGACGACCCTGATATATTAAACCATAACCTTTTGGAGGCAAATTATCATGTTCATGAATTTTTGGCAATCCATTAGGAAAATTGTATTTTTGATGATAAATGGGGTGTGAAAAAGGAAGTTCAATAAATTCTAATTCAGGGAATACCTTTTTCATTTGAGGTATGATATAGTTTTTTAATCCGTAATTGTCGTCGATGTGTAAAAAACCGCCTCCAATAAGATAATTTCGTAAGTTTTGAGCTTCTTGATTTGAAAATTGTACATTTCCGTGACCGGTAAGATGAAGAAACGGGTAATTGTATATTTCGGCACTTCCTACATCTACGGTGGCATAGTTAGGATCCAGATTCATTCCCATATCAACATTACAAAATGCAATTAAGTTGGTTAACGATGTCGGATTTGCGTACCAATCACCACCCCCATTATATTTTACCAATGCCAATTGAATCTTATTTTGTGCAGTACTATTCAGTACACCTATCAAAAGCATTGCGATTATTGCCAAACGTTTCCAAGACATGATGGTAACTTTAATTTCGAATTAATCTTCATTCATAAAATTTATAAAGAAACAGGTTGCCAACGCCGCTGTTTCCGTTCTTAATCTATAGTTCCCTAACGTAACAGGTTCAAATTTATTGGACAATGCGGCAGTTATTTCTTCCGTACTAAAATCTCCTTCAGGGCCTATTAGCATCAATGTAGGAAGATGTCGTTCGTATGTGCTCTTTAATCCTTTTCGTTCCTTACCGTCGCAGTATGCTATATATTTTTGCCCGTTGAAAGGATGTGCCAAAAAATCCATAAATGCAATAGGAGCATTCAATTGAGGTTTGTATGTTTTTAAAGATTGTTTCATAGCAGCAATAACGATTTTTTCAAGTCTATCGGTTTTTAACGATATTCGTTCGGAATGTTCGCAAAGAATAGGAGTAATTTCATCAATACCTACTTCTACAGCTTTCTCTAAAAACCATTCCCATCGAGCCATATTCTTTGTAGGAGCTACCGCAATATGCAAATAATGATCTCGTTTTTCATAATCGTATATGCGTTCCACAATTTGTACGATACATTGTTTGTTATTAGGAGAAATAATTTTTGCCTTACATAGCATTCCTTTCCCATCTGTAAGAAACAACTCATCCTTTTCTGTCATACGTAGAACACGTATGCAATGATTTGACTCCTCTTGTGTAAGTTCTTGTATATCTGATTCTAAATCACTTATATAAAAAAGCTGCATGCCTTAAAAAACTATATTATTACCAATGCAAAAATACATCTCTTTTTCCGAAAATACAAAAAAGAAATGAAAATAATAAACACGTAAAACCAGGAAAAAAGTAGAAAAATTTATTATTTTTTTGTTATTGCATAGGCAAGAAACCGAAGAAAAAAGTTTCTACAACTTATTGATATTGTTTTCCATAAATG
>CAYYUE010000064.1:0-11422 GCA_964474745.1 uncultured Bacteroidaceae bacterium
ATTAAACCTTGGCTTTTCATCTTTTATTTTTTACACTGCAAATATAAGAGTACCATGTAGTGCTTTTTTAGATTATCATACAAAACATCTGTACGTTATGGAATATATGTATTGTGCGAATAAAGCGATCAAAAGGGGAAAACAAAATACGTTTCAACATTATCAATGTAAACAGTACTTGCAACCTCGATATATTAAACCCAAAATTACTCTGGAACAATACCAATGGATCTGCCAACTGAACAACGAGGAGGTGTAGAATTAGCAACATTTCACGGTTGTTGCATATAGCCAAATCCGCTTTGTAATAGAAAATGATGCATTCTGATAAACTGATATCATCATCAATTAAACCCTTATTAAAAATAATTTGTAACTCATAATTTATAATTTTTACGGAGAATCAGTACACTCCCATACAAGACGCTTCACACAAAAACTCCAAGCTACGCAAAAAAGACAATATAGCATTTATAGTGTACCGTTATTTTTGTAAATAAATAATAGAGAAACTATATCGAACGCAAATTACGCAATATTATAATTGCATCCGTTGTAACCCTATAATTGCGTGCATATATCAAGTTTAAGTGATGGGCATGAATAATCGTACCTGATTTTATCATATCGGCCGGAGTAAATATACCTTTTTTTATAGGAGGCAATGTGGTCGTTATCGAGTGATCGCCTTTACAATACCCTACCCAACTGCGTTTTCCAACTAATACCGACAAACAATTAATAAAATAACGTTTCTTATACCGTTGTACCCACCAAAATACAGGAGATAATAATAAGAATAAACAAGCCGTTATTACGTCGAAAATACGTTTGTTCCTTTTATTTTCTGAGGTTGCCAGCGTGTGAATGGTAATGGTATATAAATCCTCGGTGGTATGTATGGTATTGCTACCTATAATAAATTGACTTTCTTGAGGAGCTATTTTGTACTCAACCTTCGACGATTGCAACGTAGACATAAAACTGATAATTTCCTGAGGTTGCAGGTTTTTGCTACAAAAAATAACTTCGTCTATTCTATAAAACCGAATTAATTCTTCCAATTGGCCGCTATTTCCTACAAAATAAGGATCTTGCGCCTCGCATTCGCTTACAAATGCTACGTAGTTTGACTGTATTCCCACCGATTGCAACAATTCAAATACACGTCGTGTTTCATCTTTATCTCCCACAATCAAATAGGATTTCTTTTTCTCGGAAAACAGCCTATAATTTGGAATATGCAACAGATGTAAGAGTTCGCGCAACCCCAACACAGCCATAACAGCCCAAAGAGAGCTTAAAAGAATCAGAGCTCTTGAATACCGTTGTGTTTCGTCGAGCAATGAATAAAATACCAGCAAAGCGCCCGTTCCCACCATTAAACCTTTACATATTCTCCCTAACTTTACCGGTTTTCGATAACCTCCGTAAAAAAATATACACAACAACCAAATCAACACATAAAGAGGCATTACCAAATATGTATATTCCGGTGGATAGTAGTGAATATTATCGGATTTATAGGTTGCCCACACATTTTTAATAATCCAAAAACCTCCATATACCAGCAAAAAATCTAACAAAGGGATCAAAATATTACCAAACATGCGTTTCATAAACGACAATGAAGCGCGCATCCATATCGCTATTTTAATAAAAAAGGTATAGAGTTTTGCATTGGATTGAGAAAAATGTTTTTGCGCAAAAATGACCATCGCATTATAAAAAGTATACACATAATTTATGCTACCCTTTTTAGTGCTTTCTCCTTTGTAATGAATAATACGAGCCGACGGTAAATAGTAGTTTTTATATCCGCTCTTTATAATACGATAAGAAAAATCAATATCTTCTCCATACATAAAAAAGGCTTCATCAAGTAACCCTATAGAATCCATGACGGTTTTGCGTATCATTAAATAAGCTCCCGGTAAAATTTCAATCTCATGGGTTTTATCATCACTTAAATGCCCCATGTAATAATGTGCAAATTTGGGCGATTTCGGAAACAATTTTATCAACCCTGAGATCTTATAAAAAGCCACTTCCGGTGTCGGAAAACCACGTTTACTTTCGGGCAAATATTTTCCTTCACCATTAATCATTTTCACACCCAATCCTCCGCAATCGGAATGTGCATCCATAAAATCAATACATTGTCGGAACGTGTCTTTCTCCACCAACGTATCGGGATTCAATAGCAATACATAATCGCCCGTAACCTGTCGAAGAGCCTGATTGTTGGCTTTTGAAAAACCTGTGTTTTCAGTATTCGCAATAAGATGTACCTGTGGAAATTTTTCTCGTAGCATCGCTACGGAACCGTCTACTGAATTGTTGTCGACAACCCATACCTCGGTTTCAATTCCTTGAGCCGCTTCAAATATAGAAACAAGGCACTGTTCCAAAAAAAACTTTACATTATAATTTACGATAACAATACTCAGTTGCATTCCTTAGATATATGATTTCTCAACAGATTTGCAAAGGTACTAAAAACTTTCGAAATTCTTTTGACGATTATATACGGACACATTTCAACTGGATTGCGATCGTTCTGTAAAAACACAACCAAGTCGGCCCCTCTTTATTACTTAAAAATATACATAAAAATAATTCTTCCATGCATTACTATACAGATTTTGCCTACGGTTCAATTAATGATATATAGCTTATTCTACCCCAACTAATATGGACATCAACAAATTCATATAATTATATAGTATATTTTCTAATCCATCGATATCTACATAAAAGGAAGCTTTGCCAATAATACAATGCAAACAAATATTTCATCAGTTTAAATAAAGTTAAATTTCTCCATTCATTATTTTCTTTATTTTAAATAAAAATTACGGGGAGTGAGAAATAAACAAACCCTAAATCTTTTCCTTTAATCACTCAATGGAACGTTACTTGATCTTTCTTAATCAGAATCCGATCTTAATGGAATTTATATAATCCTAAAGCATAGAAAATAATTAATAAAACCTAAAAAAAGTCCGTTACGGCTCCATATAAAGAGAGTTTCATTATCGTGAAAAGTGTACAAATCCTTGAAATTAAAAGTTATGAAACAAGATTATAATGAATAAATTCCTAAACAATCTACAGACTCGTCTTTACTGTAAAATTAGTTTAAACTAAGATGGTGTTCCTGTTAAGATGTAAGTTCTTTCCCGATAAAATTAGAAAGCATATAAATAGGAAAATGAATTTATCATACAATACAGAAGATCTCGCTAAAAAAATCTGATTATACGAAAATATTAGGGAGTGGTCTCTATTTGTTTTGTGCTCAAGCTGCCCCTTCCTCATGCGTGATCATCAACAGAAATAGACAAAAATTCAAATGAGACTTTTTTTCGCCAAAAATCATGGCACTTAATAAACACTTGCCGACTTAATCACCAAATTCTCCAGTAAATCCTGCATTTTTCGGATAATCGGATTAGCCTGCATATCGTAGTTTGCCGACAGTTGTTCCATTTGCGGGAATGTTACCCAAACACTCCCTTTTTTATCTTCCCAAACGGAAATTTTCATAGGTAATTCGATGGAAATACTCGGATTATCCTGCATCAGCTTCGTCCCTACCTTTGGAGAACCGAAAACAATAACCTGATTTGAAAGCAGTTTCAATCCTACTTCTTCGGCGTTTTTACCATGGTCGAATTTGGCAAATACCGGAATATTTGCTTCTTTGATATGTTGCTCCAGCCTTTCCATTGTTTCTGAAACACTAAACTGACTCTCATAGGCATATAACAAATTATCATTAATTCCAGTTCCCATTTTACTAGTATCAAAAGCTGCTGCAATACGACGTGCCAAATTCGTCAAATCTACCCCTTCCTTATTGGCTAAGAGGGTGACACATACCAATTCCGAGGCATCTGTAAAACGACTCAAGAATGCAGAATGTCCGGGAGCGTTCCCTTTGATATCCATCAAGCCCTTGTGATGATAAAACTGCCATCCTGCCATTGCAGGTACTATTTTCCCATTTGCCAGTTTAGTCGGCTCATATACCAACGCCCGATTTTCCGATTTTCCGATCAATAGGCTTCCCGCTAAGGCAATGTCCCAATGACTTACATTTTCTGCAGAAGCCCAGATATCAGAAAACCCACTCATTGCGGTGCCGTCCAACGAAGCCACCTTTACGAGCCTACCATCCCGATCTTGATATCCGGTAGTGGTTTCGGCTGCATTGATATAATTTTTATCATGCTTAAACAGATGATGTACACTTCCAGGAAGAACGTTCTCCTGTTTTACTTTCGGCAGATCTTCCCCGAAACATGTTTCAGTCAATCCGAGAAAATCAATCTGATTCTTTTTCACAAAATCCTTATAAGGCATTTTAGCAATAGCTTCAACCACAAAAGTGAGCAATAGAAAGTTGGTTGCACTTTGTTTAACACCTGTTCCCGGCTTGAAGGCGAGCGGAATAGTATCGACAGTAGCAATCAGTTGAGCTGGAGTATAAGCCTTCGATATATCGAAATCTTTTTGATCGCGATAATCTGCAATGCCTGTACTGTGTTGCATCAATTCGAACACAGTGATATCTTTCCATAAAACGGGAATATTTTTCAGATAGCTACCTATAGGCGCATAAATGTCCAGTTGTCCTTTTTCATAAAGCTGCATGGCGGCAACGGCAGCAAATCCTTGTGAAATCGGTCCTATAGGCCAAAGAGTTTTTACAGATGCCAGATTACCATTTTCAATATTCGTTACTCCGTATCCAATCACACGTGGTATGTATGGAGCCTGAACTATAGCGAGTGTCATACCGGGAATTCCCTGTTGCTGCATAAATTCATAAATCATTTGATCTATAGATTTCCCCTGATAAACAACCTGCACATCACCTCTCCCATTTGTGGGCAATTGATTTTCATACTTTTTCATATTCATTCCTCCATTTTGCGCCAATACCGTTTTTGAAATCAGCAAACTTACAACAATAAATCATTTTTTTCAGTATTTGATCTTTTATGTCACTCCCATAACAATCCTACTTTGAGTTTGTTTACCTCATGTGATACAGAATTAACAAGGCAGATATTTCGAATAAAACTACTATTATTCAGCAGATATTTAATATTTCTTATTCGAAAATCCATATTGTAGATCCACAAATACACTGCGCAATAAAGCAACAGCAAGTTATAAAACCCGTTTCTATTAAGAAATAAACAATAATTTGTTTTAAAACCATTCGAAAGGATGATTAGAATTGTTCGATGCATCCTTTTATTATCGATTTTTGCACCAAAACTAGGTATATTTACTCATGGAACACAATCTGAAAATTCAGATCATAAGAAATATAGTGATGAGCAGTGTTTTTGATAAGAAGAAAGCTTTATATTGAATAAAATTCTTTATCCTTTCATAGGAGGAGAAGAAAGAATTCCGATAATCGAACTTGGCTATGTGGTTATGCATCCTAGAGAAAATAAGAATATCTTGTTGATTCTATTGCGTGATTTTGTCGTTAAAATAACAAACAAAAAGTATCGAATCTATTGTTCGGTAAAAAATACATGCACAATATAGAGAAATACCTTTATATGTGGGGTAGATACTATACAAACAGTGCTCGAACAACATCAAGATGAATATTAAGATCGAAAAAACAGGAAGAAGAAAGAAGCATCTATAATCAAAAAGCAAATAAAAAATATATAACTTGAAGATATTTTGCTCAATAACTCTACCGCTATGACATTCCGGGATTCTATACTTGCTCTAAAACGCTCCGGCTACTGTATCAACTTCTTTTTTATGGTTATTTAATCACGGAATAATACATATTAAAAACCGGGGAATGAAAAATACAATGTCGGTAACAATAACAAGAAACCGATACCTATCAAAAACAATATAAATTTCCATACCCATTTCACCCATGTTCCATAAGGAATTTTTGCGATTCCCAAACATCCGATGAGCACTCCTGAAGTGGGTGTTATCATATTAGTAAAACCGTCGCCAAACTGAAAAGCCAATACCGTTGTTTGTCGCGATACTTCAATAAGATCTGCAAATTGAGCCATAATAGGCATTGTTAAAGCAGCTTTTGCCGAACCGGAAGGCATAATAACATTCAGCATTGTTTGAAATGTATACATCACCCCTACCGATGCCACTTCTCCTAGCGATGCCAACGACTGGGTTAATCCGTACAATAAAGTATCAATGACCATCCCATCTTTCAAAATAAAAATAATGCCACTAGCCAACCCTACGATTAAAGCTGCTGTCATAATATCCTTAGCTCCTTCTAGAAATTGTTTTACTATACCGTCAGGGGTTTGTCCGTTAGCAATGCCCGAAAATACACCCATAGCCAAAAATAATGCGGATATTTCCATTACATACCACTCATATCCTAAAACACCTACTACCAAGTAAAAAATAGTAAAAAATAAAATGTCGAGGATGAAAAAATGTACCGACTTACGCAAAGTGATAAAACCGGTTATAAAAAATAATCCTGCTAGTATGGGCAGTAATACCAACTGTAATGAAGTATCTCCTATACGAATAATTGTATAAGGCATTGTAATGGCATAATAAGTCATTACCCCCGTAAGAAACAACCATACAATCCATGCACTTTTTGGGGTATAATAACGGACGCCTTCTTTCTCTTGTACGTTAGCACGATTCCTCCAATAAGCATCCAATGCATACGTAGGTGATTTTTTAGGATTCTTTTGTATGCGGTTGGCATACCAAAGCACAAACGCAATACCGATGAAAGTAAGTACAAACCAGCACAGAATACGATATTCCAAACCTGAAAAAATAGGTAATTCAGCAATTCCTTGAGCAATACCAATGGTGAAAGGATTCAATACGGCTCCGGCGAAACCGATATGTGCCGCCATATAGCAAATACATACGCCTACAATAGAATCGTATCCCATAGAAATAGCCAAAGGAACAAATATAACTACAAATGCAATAGTCTCCTCACTCATACCGAAAACAGCTCCAAAAATACTAAATAGAATCATTATCAATGTCAAAATAAGATTATTAACTCCTATTTTTTCAAAGAATTTATATTTTTGAAGTTTCGTGATTTTTTGTAAAAAGGCCATAACTCCTATATCAATAGCTCTACTACTATTGAGAATCCAAAAAGCACCTCCAACCATCAAAATAAAAACAATGATATCGGCTTTATCAACAAAACCACTAAAAAACGAAGAAAATATTTGCCATGTTTGCGGTTGATTTTCGACATAATGAAATGAATTATTTACTACGACCTCCCGTTGCGATCCATTAACATCTATTTTTTCTCTTACAAATTCACCTCCCGGTATTACCCATGTAAGTGCTGCTGCTATCAATATCAAAAAAAAGACAATTGTAAATGTATGGGGTATTTTTTTGAACATGCTTATCTCTATTTATGAGTATATTTTTCTACAATTAATGCTTATTTTAAAACAGCAAAATTAGAGAAAAAAAAGCAATTTTAGGTATCGTTTTCGAAAATAGAGCTGAAAAATACTGGTTTACCCCTATTTGACAAATGACGGAGAATCTATTTTACTCTAAAAATCATTCTAATTTACCTATGAGCATCCCTTTGAAATTCGATAAAAGAACTATTTTCAACCTACTTGATTATTCGTATTATACCTTATTATTGAATTCGCTCTATACAGCAGTAAAGGATTCATGCTCTAGTTAAGGTTGTCCACCTATTTTTTTGCTTCTCTTATTTGATGAGAAAAACAATATTCATTTATTGAGACGATTTTGAACTGTAAGGGCAGTTTCCATTGCTGTGGCAATCATCGGGACAACCAAACATTTCCAAATAAATAGTTTCCAATTTTTCTTGCTGTACGGAATCTAATAAAGCTCGATACTCTTTGTATTGCAACAAGGTAATCTGCAACAATGATTTTTGTATAGCTACAATTTCATTTTCAATATTTCGTACTAAAACAGTATCGGCATTTTCTTTCGAAATCATAAGCAGCAAATGCCGTTGATTTTCTTTCAAGCGAGCATCCCAGGCCTTTGCTTGGTGCCTATATTGAATACGTATCGAATCAAAAGCATTGGCTTGTTGGTCTGACAAATTCAAATTTGATTTCATAAAACATGCATATCCCCCACTTCTTTTTTCTCGCTCCTGCGTTTCTTCACATGCATTGGTAAGTGAAAGAATCAATGTTACAATGTTGCATAACAACAGCACACAGAATGCAATCGCTCCAATTCTGAAATATTTTTTATTCATCTTCATTCCTTTCCTATTATTTTATTCGCTTACCAATACTTCTGAAAAATAGTTGGTAGATACATTTACAAAGTTTTCATGTGCAAACATTTCCATTGTTTGTATACGGTTTACAGAGTCATATTCAGCAATCAATAAAAATAAATTTATAGCGATAGTAAAAACCACAATAGGCAAAGCCCAATGTGTCATTACTTTTTTTCGTTTTGCAGCTAGCATTCGCTGTTCTTGCATCTGAGAGCAAAGAGCAGAAAACGAATCCGTTTGCAATTGTGCACATTCACAATCGTAGGCTATTGTTCTTGACAATAATTCATTAAACACATTATCTTTCATATACGACCTCTCTTCCTTATAATTCCATGATATCATCTATTGAAAAATACTTTCTAATATTTTTTTTAGCTCTAAAAATCAATTGCTCTACTGCTGAAGTAGTTTTTAGGTTCATAATCTCGGCTATTTCTTTTTGTGAAAGTTTTTCGTAAAAGAAAAGAGAAAATACCTTTGCTTGTCGCGATGGAAGCGATGCTATTGCTTTATGCAATTTATTTATTTGCTTCGTTTTTTCATCTTCATCATCTTCTTTATCTGGACATTGAAAAAATAAACTCTCCACTCCGATAAAAATGTTACGGACCTTTTTGGATCGAACAAAATTATACGATTTATTCAACGTAATGCGATGTAGCCATGTAAAAAGAGACGACTTTTGTTGGAATCGAGACAACGAGTCGCACATATCTATAAAAACCTCTTGTACAATGTCTTCAGCATCCTCTACATTGTGAACAATACCATAACTCAAGCTTTTAAGTTTGCAATAGTATCGATCATATATTTCTCGAAACGCTCCTTGATCCTTATTTTTTAAAGCTTCTATTAATTCATTTTCATGCATTTATATTCAGTTCCAGTCTCTTTTAGGGATATTACAATCTTATTAAAATACAATGCGAAAGGAGATTCCACAAACGGCATCTCCTTTCGCAAAGATACATTATTTTTTTTAGAGAGACTATAAAACTATTTTTATTGCATAGCATTTATAGGTTCCACAATTTCTCAATTGTTATTTCTTTGTATCTTTACTGCACTGAGATTTGCCATCTTTTTTACAAGATTTGCCGTCTTTATTGCAGCATCCTTTTCCATCCTTCATGCATTTACAATCTTTGCTGCATTCGCCTTTCATGCAATTTTTTCCTTCTTTGCTGCAAGTACATTTTTCACAACATTTTCCATCTTTTTTACAGCACTTTTGGTCACTTTCGCATTTTTTTGCACAATCTTTAGAAGCTTGTTGTGCATCTGCACACTGATCCTTTTTTTGTTTACATTGATGACTTTGAGTGTTTTCTGTTGTTTTCTTTGCTTGATTTGTTCCAGCGTTTTGAGCAACAGCCATTCCAATTGAAAAGCATACTGCAACTGCCAATAAAATTACTTTTTTCATTTTAATTTACTATTTTTAAAATTATATTCGTTAGACACATTTTCAGATAAATCTTACGCTTATACATTTATTTTTTTATTATTCGTCTAAAAATCATATAAATAAATCATTTTAAATCACATAAACCGCATTCATTCTTTCCAAAAGTATAGATTTTATTCTTTATACATACTATAACAGACCATCTATATTACAAAAAATAGGTATTTTTGTATTTTAAATCATTATTATTTATGAAATCTTCAAAGCTCCTTTTTTCGTCACGTACATCGGCTCTAAGTCAATTAAACCGAATCCTACATACAAAAGCCTATGCAAATGCCAATTACTTTATTTTGGTTGACGAAAATACTTGTAATCATTGTTTATCATTACTTATTTCGAAAGTGGAAGCGTTGCAGGAATCCGAATTTCTGGAGATTGAAAGTGGAGAAATCAACAAATCATTAGAAATTGCCTCACAATTATGGCAAGCTCTTCTAGAAATGAAGTCGGACCGTGATTCGGTAATTGTAAATTTAGGAGGCGGCGTTATAAGTGATTTAGGCGGTTTTGTTGCTTCGGGATTCAAACGGGGCATACGTTATATTAATGTTCCCACCAGCTTAGTTGGCATGATAGATGCTTCCATCGGAGGCAAAACGGCAATCAATCTGGGAACGGTAAAAAATCAAGTAGGTTTTTTTCATTTCCCCGAAATTTGTTGTATTGAGCCGGAATTTTTAAATACTTTACCTAAGCGCGAGCTGATTTCAGGTGTGTTTGAGGCGCTAAAAACATTACTTATCGGCGATGCTCAGCAATATATAAAATTTCAAGAAGAACTTAACTCGGAACAGTCTCTTTCCATACAAGAAGTAATCAAAACATGCGCTCTTATTAAAGAGAGTATTGTGAAAAAAGACCCTGCGGAAAAGGGGATACGAAAAATGCTAAACTTCGGCCACACGTTCGGCCACGCCATTGAAAGTTTTTCGCTCCGTAATGATAAGAATCCTTTATTACACGGCGAAGCAGTAGGTATTGGCATGATATGCGAAATGTATCTTTCTATGAAAAAACTCGGGTTTCCGGAAGGTGACTTTATGGCATACAAAAAAACTGTAGAATCATTGATACATATTCCGCAATATTCATTATCGGACACTGAAGTTATGCTTTCTTATATGCGTCACGACAAAAAAAATATCAATCATTTGATTCATTGCACTTTGTTACGAAAAATCGGAGAAATTATGATAGATGTACCGCTTGATGAAAATGAAATTAGAGAAGCTCTCCTTACAATAGGAAGATAACCTTATGTTGATCGTGCATTATTTTTTATATCCGACTTTAATATATTTCGAATTTCGGTAAGTAATTCTATATCGGTAGGCCCTGCAGGAGTAGATGAGGCTGGTTCTTCTTTCTTTTTCATCGATGACAATTTATTGATACTCTTTATTAAGAAGAAAATACAGACAGCTATAATTAAAAAATTTATAACCTCTTGTAAAAAAGCACCATAATTCCAAGTTACTTCATGAAGAGTTCCCTTGATATTAGGTAGCGTAATTTGTAATTTAGTAAAATCCACACCTCCTATCAACCAACCTATAGGAGGCATAATAATATCATTAACCAATGAAGTTACTATTTTTCGAAAAGCACCGCCTATAATAATACCAACTGCCATG
>CAYYUE010000065.1:0-11360 GCA_964474745.1 uncultured Bacteroidaceae bacterium
ATGGTAAATATTTAAAAATTTTATCTGTTTACAATAATCTGAAAAAAATAAGGATCGTAAAAATTTACTTATAGATCACTCCAATCTAATAATGTCGTCTTTTGTGAAATTTTCACTCCATTCGTCCCCTATTTTTTAAAAATTGAATTGCTCATTTATTATGTAAGTTTTATTTTTAAATATTTACCATTGTACGTATTTTTCGACATCCTTTTTTGTAATAACCTTATCACATAAGATACAAAGTCGTTCAATAGAATTTTTTAATTCTCGAATATTGCCTGTCCATGTTAATTTTTGTAATATTTCTATTGCTCCCGGTTCTATAGCGACAGTTCTGTTGGGATAAGATATTTCTATTTTTGACAAAAAATGTTTCACCAGCAATGGTATATCTTCTCTTCGATGGCTCAATGGAGGTACATGAATGACAATAATACTAATTCTATGATACAAATCTTCACGAAACCGTCCTGCTTGAATTTCTCCTTTAATATCTTTATTGGTAGCAGCTATCACGCGAACATTAACGGGAATAGACTCCTCTCCGCCTACCCGTGTAATCTTATTTTCTTGAAGTACACGTAATATTTTCGATTGTGCCATCAAACTCATATCACCGATCTCATCTAAAAAGAGAGTTCCTCCGTTTGCTTGTTCAAAATCACCTCTATGTTGTTTTATAGCAGACGTAAAGGAGCCTTTTTCATGTCCAAATAATTGACTTTCGATAAGCTCAGAGGGAATAGCAGCACAGTTTACTGCAATGAAAGGTTTGTTCTTTCGATTACTCATTTCATGTATCCTTCGGGCAATAAGTTCTTTTCCTGTGCCATTTTCACCTGTAATCAGAATACGTTCATCTGTAGGAGCTACTTTATCTACAATTTGAAGAATATCATTTAATGATTCAGAGGTTCCAATAATGGGAGTTTGAGTTTGTTTATTAGAGGGAGTATTTTTTATAAACGAAGTTCTTTTTTTTCGTAAATTTGATGTACTTAATGATTCATTTAATGCCGCAAAAAGTTTGTTCAAATCAACCGGTTTTTGAAGAAAATCATTCGCACCTAACTTCATAGACTTTATCACCATATTAACATCAAGATTTCTATTAATCAGAATAACCGGGGTGTCTTCTCGTTCCCGAATCTTTTGTAACAATGCAAAACCATCCATTTGTGGCATCTGAATCCCCGATAAAATAGCATCATATTGTTGTTGACATATCTTGTCAAATGCAGAACATCCATTATCTGCAATATCAACACTATACGATTCATATTCCAATACCTCTTTTAAAGAACATCGTATGGAGTCTTCTGCATCAACTACCAAAAGTTTTCTCATATATTATATATGTATTAATATCCTTGCCTATCTCAAGGTGTGTATTTTAAATATCTTACTCAAATTCACAAACTTTTATTTAGTAAAGAAACAATTTCTTTTAGCGAAAGTTTAATGAAATTATCAACGCTATAGTTCATTTTTTAGCTATAGCTTTTCTTCCTGCTGTTGTTGAATAATACTTGTAAAGATTTTATATAATTCCACATATTTTGTATTTTTCCCCAAAAGTTGTTGTTGGCTTTCTATTATTTTTGTATCTTTTCTCTTGGCAGGACCCGTTTGTAATTTATACACCTTTCCTTGCTTAGATCTTTGTGCGGTTTCATCTATCAAAGGATACAAAATTTCAAACGGAAGTTGTTCTTGTTCTATAATTTCCTGTGCAATTGCATTAATACAATTACAAAAGTTATTTGCAAATACGGCTGCAAGATGTATATGTTTACGTTGTTTTTCTGTTACAGTATAGACTTGAGAAGAAATTTTTCTGGCTAATTGAGCCAAATTTTCTTGAGTTTCATAATTAGATGCTTCTATACAAAACGACAACTTTTTATAATCCATTTCTATATGTTTCACAAATGTTTGTGGGGCATATATCACTCCATAATTATTCGTAACAGCACCTAATACGCTTATTGGAACAGTGCCTGATGTATGAAAACAAATAGCATTATTTACTGTGGCAATGCGGGAAGCGACATCAAAAATAGCATCGTCACTAACCGCAAATACGTAAATATCTGCTGAAATATCCAATTGTGCAATATTGTCTGTATACGATGCATGAAATTGGTCTGCTAATTCTTTTGCATATTGAAGTGTCTGAGAATAAATTTGTATAATTTTCATACCTTCTTCCGAAAAAGCATGCGCATAATGTGTCGCAACGTTTCCCGACCCGATAAAAACAATTTTATACTCATTATTTTCTTTCATATTTTTTTCTCGCTAATACCTACAGATTCCTTATCTATATTTTCCCTAAAAACATACCTACATTGTTCTTTTTTAGTATATCCTAAAAACAATGAGAATTACATCAATTAAATAAGATCAACAATTAGTAAAGTAGTTCAAAAACTTATCATAACATAGCATAAGACGAAATTTGTTATGTGCTTTAAAGAGTTTCTCTAGAATCTATTCTTTATATACAAAACTATTAATTTTTTCCTTATTGATTCTGCAGAATGCGAATTTATTTATTTCAAAATAAAAATCACCTATTATGCCAATATGCCTAAATTATAGTTCTCGTAATCAATATAGCATTACAAAGCCTAATATTCGTCTTCTTGAAAAAAGAAATCTTCTTTTGACGGATAGTCAGGCCAAATATCCTCAATACTCTCATATACCTCTCCCTCATCCTCAATTTCTTGAAGATTTTCGATCACCTCTAAAGGAGCTCCCGTACGTTGAGCGTAATCGATCAGTTCATCCTTAGTTGCAGGCCATGGAGCATCTTCCAATTTCGTAGCGAGTTCTAATGTCCAATACATCTTTATACAGTTTTTATTCCAAAATTTTTGCAAAAGTACCATTTTTCTGTAATAATACAAATGCTTCTCTATTTTTTTTATTATCTTGCTGAAATAAAAGTATTTAATAAATTATTATTATTACTTTTTTCATTATGTTCACTTATTCACCACTTTTCCAAACATCTTCCTTCTTTCTTTCTAATAATAAAAACATCCTTGATAAAACGAAAAGATAATCAGAAAGTCGATTAAGATATATACAAATTTCGGTTGCAATAGTTTGATGTGCGGCTAATTTTATACATCGCCGTTCACTTCGGCGGCAAATACAACGCGCAATATGTGTATGAGCGGACAAAATACTACCCCCAGGTATTATAAACGAGTTTAATTTGGGCAATTGTATTTCCATGGCATCAATATAATTCTCCAATGTTGTAATAGCATCCAATGGTAGTTGTGGCAATTTTTGATAAAGCACCTTATCTTCTGTCCCCAAAAGTGTTTGAACGATAAACAATTTTCTCTGTATTCCTTTCAGTTGTTCAATATACAAAACATCCACAGTCTTGTCACATGTTGCGGCAACAAGTCCAATATAAGAATTCAACTCATCTACAGCGCCATAAGCCTCAATACGATCGTCGTATTTTGGAACACGAGTTCCTCCTACAAGCGAGGTTGTGCCTTCATCTCCAGTTTTTGTATATATCATATTTCTTTTACTTTTCTATATTATGCCCGTTCTACAGATTTTACTTGCGGTATCGCTTCACACAAAGCAGCTTCAATACCTTGCTTTAAAGTCATCAAAGCATGTGGGCATGATCCGCAATGACCTTGTAATTTCACATAAACGACCCCGTCATCTGTCATTTCTACAAATTCTACATCTCCTCCATCTGCTTGCAAATAAGGACGAATTTGATCAAGTCCATTTTTTACTTGTTCTATAACATTAATTTTTTCTTCTAAATTCATAATGCTTATTTTTTCGAGTTTATTATTGATAATTCTTTTGCGACATTTCCAGCTAATTGTGTAAATGCTTTTCCTTCTATGGTTTCAGGGTCCATTACAGACGGCACCCCTTTATCACCACTTTCCGCTATTGATTGTATTAACGGAATTTCAGCAAGTATTGGTATATTCATGGTTTTTGCTAAATCACGACATCCTTCTTTTCCAAAAATATAATATTTATTATTTGGTAATTCTGCCGGTGTGAAATAAGCCATATTTTCTACAAATCCCAATACGGGAATTTTAGTATCGGGGCTCTGGAACATTTGTACACCTCTTACTACATCAGCGAGTGCTACTTGTTGTGGAGTGCTTACAATAATGGCTCCCGATACGGGTAATGTTTGGGCAATGGTAAGTTGAATATCACCAGTTCCCGGGGGCATATCTACAACCAAATAATCTATTTCACCCCATAAAGTTTCAGTAAGCATCTGCTTAAGTGCGTTCGACACCATAGGACCTCTCCAAACAATGGCTTTTTCCGGATCTATCATAAATCCTATCGACATAAGTTTAATTCCATATTTTTCAACCGGAAGTATATACATTTTGCCGTCATGCTTTTCGCCCATAAGATCATATTTTCCTACATGAAACATGATAGGAATGGAAGGTCCATAAATATCCGCATCCATTAATCCTACACTTGCTCCACTATTGGCTAATGCAACAGCTAAATTCGCCGCTACTGTAGATTTTCCAACACCGCCTTTTCCAGAAGCTACTAAAATTATATTTTTAATTCCAGGAAACATACTATTTTTATTTATTGCGGGAAGGACTTTCGATGTTACATTTACATGTACTTCAATTGAAGAATCTATGTAAGAATGAATTGCTTGAATACAATCTTCTTTTATTTTTTTCTTCATTGGACAAGCTGGAGTAGTAAGCACCAAATCAAAAGCTACGACATGCTCCTCTATAACTATATTTTGAATCATCCCTAATTGAACAAGGTTCTGTTTCAAATCGGGATCATTCACATGAGAGAGAGCCATTTCAACTTGAGTATGAGTTACTTTCATGGTTATTTCTTTTTATAAATGATTGCAAAAGTACATAAAATAATTTTATCCAAAAAAATAGCATCAAGATAAATCTATTTATATAACAACTACGAAGTCATATCGTCAGCAACAAAAATTCAAATTATTACACTTTAATCAACCTCATCATTTTCAAATGCTACATGCACATCGTGGTCATGTAAATGAGATGTATATGCATTGTTGTCTTGTGTATTTATATATATCTCAAGCACTTTTGATTCTTTTTCTGGGAAAATTTCAACTTTATCGGCTATTGCAGGAACCAAGATACATTCGCCGGCCCGCATTGCTACAATAGTATCAAGTGTTCGAATTGCACATACTCCCTCTACGCAAAAATACACTACAAATGAATCTAATTCGGTGAAATCTTTTTTCAAAGGTTTATCAAAAACGACAAAATTCGTAACAAAATAAGGGCATTGAACCAACTCTACGGTAGCATTTTTTTTATATTCGTAATGTGTTTTTCCATCTTTTATTTCTGAAAAATGAATAGCCTCCAATGCTTCTTTGACATGAAGTTGGCGAGGTTTTCCTGTTTCATCCACCCGATTCCAATCAAAAATACGATATGTTGTATCGGATGTTTGTTGAATCTCTGCAATGAGCAACCCTTTTCCTAATGCATGTATACGCCCTCCCGGTATAAAAAATACATCTCCTTTTTGAGGTTTTTCTACATGCAAATAATTTATTAATGTATCCGTTTCCAGGGTTTTTTGAAAAAAATCAGGAGTCAACTCTTTGGAAAACCCATCAATAAGTTCCGCATCTTTTTCGGCATCCATTACATACCACATTTCAGTTTTTCCATTTTCGAGACCTCGCTTTTGTGCGAGCTCATCATCTGGATGTACTTGGACAGAAAGTTTATCATTGGCATCGATTATTTTTATCAAAAGAGGAAATTCTGTTCCGAAACGTTCAAAATTCCGTTCTCCGATTAAATCGCCCATGTATATTTCCAAAACTTCGTTTAAATGATTATTTTCCAAAAAACCATTTGCGACTATTGATTCATTATCTTTCACTCCGGAAAGAATCCACATTTCGCCACAATTGGAAAGAGGATCATAATCAATCCCCAATTGATCTTTTATTTTGTTTCCGCCCCAAATTTTATTTTTAAAAAGCGGCATAAATTTTAAAGGATAAAGTAACGTCTCCATATCTAATATATTTTTAGTGAAAACATGTATAACGTAAAAAAAGAATTGCCTAAAGCCTGTTATATAGCCTGTGCAATAAGTTCGTCTACCACTTTTTTAACTCCGCTACTCGCTTTTTCAATAAGCACTTTAACAGTATGCGGAACTGTTACTTCTTTAGGGTCGACTAAATAATATTGGGCATTTCTGGGAACATAGTGTATCAATCCTGCAGCAGGATATACCTGCAGCGAAGTTCCTATTACAATGAAATAATCTGCCTGTTCACATAAAGCAATTGCGGGTTCTATCATAGGAACAGCTTCTCCAAACCACACAATATGAGGTCGCAAAAGGCTCCCATCAGGTGCCAATGTGCCATGTTTCAATTCCCATCCGTCAACATCAACAACATAATCAGGATTATTTTCACTACGTGCTTTGGCTAGCTCTCCATGTAAATGCAGTATATTTTTAGATCCTGCACGTTCGTGCAAATTATCTACATTTTGAGTTATGATGTGCACATCATAATAGGACTCTAAACGTACCAATTGCATATGGCCCTCGTTAGGATATGCCTGAAGCATTTCTTTTCTTCGTTGATTGTAAAAATTCTGTACTAATTCAGGTTTCTTTTGCCATCCCTCTGGAGAGGCAACTTCTTCTATACGATATTGTTCCCAAAGTCCACCTGAATCTCGAAAAGTACTAATTCCACTTTCGGCACTAATTCCAGCTCCTGTTAATACCACTACCTTTTTCATAACAATTCCCCTTTGCCTTACAACTGAATGATCCCTGTGTTAATATGTATTATTACACAGAATTTCAATTTATTTTTTTATCTTTTTACCCAATGCCTGCCATGCATTATACGCCATAAAACCCATAGCATATTCTATGGCCTTTTCATCAACAAGGAAGTTGGGTCTATGCAAATTAGTTATAGGCATACCTTCTATATGCACACCCACTCGAAAATAACACGCAGGAATTTTTTGAGCATAGAACGCAAAATCTTCGGCAGTCATACGCATGTCGAGCCACTCAACTTGCCTTGTCCCAAAATAAGTTACCCCGTTGTCAAAAGTATTTTGTGTTACCTCATCATCATTAACTAAATACGGATATCCAAAATCAATAAACACATCACAACATCCTCCCATACTTTGGGCAATTCCTTGAGCCATTTGAGTAATCCGTTTGTGGACATCCAACCGCCATTCTTCACTAAATGTACGTACAGTCCCTTCTATGGTTACTTCATCCGGAATAATATTTGTACGACCATTAGCATGCATTTTTCCAAATGATAATATCGTTGGCATCATCGGATCCGCATTACGACTTACGATTTGCTGCATTGCCACTATGATATGAGATGCTATTACAACAGGATCTATATTTAAGTTGGGTGTTCCTCCATGCCCTCCTTTTCCTTTGACGGTAAGATATAATTCATCCGTAGAAGCCATGTATTTCCCTTTTTTCATCCCTATTTTCCCACATTCCATTTCAGGTAAACAATGAAATGCAAAAATCTCATTCGGAATAACAGTATCGAAAAGTCCATCTTGCATCATCAGGTAAGCTCCTCCGGGATATTTTTCCTCAGAAGGTTGAAAAATCAGCATAACGGTTCCTTCAAATTCATTTTGTAGCGTTTTCAAAATCTTCGCCGTTCCAAGGAGTGATGCCGTATGCATATCGTGTCCACAAGCATGCATAATACCTTTGTTTTTTGATGAAAACGGCAATCCTGTACATTCTTCTAATGGCAATGCATCATAATCGGCTCGCAACGCCACACAATATGCAGAAGGATTTTTTCCTTCAATAACTCCACATACTCCAGTTTTTCCAATTCCTGCAGTACAAGGGATTCCAAACGATTTCAATTTTTCGGCAACATATTGCATTGTATGGAATTCCTCTTGTGAAAGTTCCGGATACTGATGCAAATGACGACGTACGGCAATGATTTCTTCATAATAGATTTGTGCCAACGTTTTAATTTTTTCTATCATGTTTTTTTCTATCATGTTTGAAATGCTATTTCTCTCGAAAATGAATTTCTTGTTACTCTATATTTTTAATGTAATGATATTTAAACGCTATCTATTACTATATGTTTCATGTTCTCCTACAATACAATCCATTGGAACATCAAAAACTTCTGTAGGTATAATATCGAAAATCTGAAAATCAAACCCTACTCCTATTTTATATGCCTTATTCGTCGACAATAGCCGGTCATAATATCCCCTTCCACGGCCCATCCGATTACCTCTTTTATCGAACGCTATTCCGGGAACAATAATTAAATCAATAGTCCCTACATCGGTAAATTCTTCTCCCGTAGGTTCTCCTATGCCAAATTGCTCTCCTTTTTGCAAAGCATTGATTTCGGTAAAACGTTTGAGTAGCAAATTATCTCCTTCCACGACAGGAAGCAATACGACTTTGTTTTTAGCGATACACTGTTGTACGAAATCGTGAGTACATACTTCGTCATTCATCGACCAGTAAAGTAATATTGTTTTGGCATTTTGAAAAATTCTATTCTGGGATATTTGTTCCCAGATTGGGTGTGATCGAGTTATTTTATCCTCTACCGAAACTTTCTTTTTTTCTCCATACACCCATTTTCGCAATTCGTCCTTGGTCATGTTTCCTATATATTGAACATTTCTATTTTACTATTTGCATGAATTTCTACATTTTTCATTCAAATTTATTAAACAAAAAGTCGTATGAAATTTCATACGACTTTTTGTTTTTTATTTCTTTTTTCAAATTAAAAAGGCAAATCATCATCTGTTGGCATTGTATTTTCATTACCGGGTGCAGACGCAAAATTAGGAGCACCTTGCATGGGCATAGTATTCATAGGTTGTTGCATTGGAGCAGCATAACCCCCTTGAGGTTGTGCATGTCCTACTCCTGCTGCAGGATTAAATGTATCTACTCTAAAACAACGCAAATCAGTATACCAGCGATCCTGAAATTCTCTCGACTCAGGAGAAAAATGTACGTTTATCTGAGATCCCATTGCTACATTTTTAATTAAGGCCACTTTATCTTCACCAAACATAGTAAAGGCAACCTGTCGTGGATATTGTTCCGATGTTTCTATAACAAAACCTCCTCTTACCCAACGCCCTCGTGCACTTTCCCCCGATTGTTCGGGTAAAATGCGAATTAATTTTCCTATTATTTCCATTTTACAACTTATTATTTTGATTCACTGAAAGATATCAAATTGTGAGCTCCCAGCACCACCATACAAAGGTACAATAAAAGTTTCAATTTGGGTACACTTTGTTGAAAAAACATAACAAGTTTTATTGTACTTTCATCCTAAAAAATCAAGTTCAAGAATCAGAGTATCTGTATATTAATAAATATTGGAATACAATAGGAGAAGAAATACCTTTTTTATTTATATTTTCGATAGGATTTGATTTTTTGTTGTACCTTTGCATATCATTACTTTTAAATAAAAAGAAGCATTCATAATTAAAATAAAAGATTAAGAAATGGAAAATAAAAATTTTACATTAAATCCAAACCGTTTGGTGCAATTCCTTCATAAACCCATGAAAGAATTTACCAAAGCCGATATTCTAAAAGTTATCGAAGAGTTTGACATCGAAATGGTAAATTTCCGTTATATGGGCGACGATGGTCGTTTAAAAACATTGAATTTTATTATCAATAGTTTGGAATATATTGACAACGTATTGAGTTCGGGAGAACGCGTTGACGGATCAAGCTTATTCCCCTATTTGGAAGCAGGATCCAGTGACTTATACGTAATTCCTCGCTACAGAACAGCATTTTTAAACCCGTTTGCTGAAATTCCAACATTAGATATTTTATGTAATTTTTACACAAAAGACGGAGAGCCTTTCGAGATGGCTCCTGAGTACACATTAGAAAAAGCAGGCAAGGCATTGAAAGAAGCCACTGGAATGGAATTCGAAGTAATGGGTGAATTGGAATATTATGTAATTGCCGATAAAGAAGATCATTTTCTTTCTGCTGACCAAAAAGGATACCATGCTTCTTCCCCATTCAACAAATTTGAAAACTATCGCACTCAAGCCATGCAAATGATTGCTCAAACAGGTGGATTAATTAAATATGGCCATTCTGAAGTAGGTAATTTTAGTGTGGAAGATATCATGTATGAGCAAAATGAAATTGAATTCTTACCAACGGCTCTTGAAGATGCCGCAGACCAATTGGTAATTGCCAAATGGATCATGCGTACGTTAGCATACCAATATGGTATTACGGTTACATTTGCACCTAAAATTACGGTAGGTAAAGCCGGTAGTGGAATGCATATTCATACTCGGTTAGTAAAAGCCGGAAAAAACATGTATGTGGGAAAAGACGGATTAACCGAAAATGCATACAAAGCAATTGCAGGTATGTTAGATTTATCGGGATCACTAACCGCCTTTGGGAATACGAATCCGACTTCTTATTTTCGTTTAGTCCCTCACCAAGAAGCTCCCACCAATATTTGCTGGGGTGACAGAAATCGTTCGGCATTAATCCGCGTACCTCTTGGATGGAATAAAGGTTGCGAAAACATGATGAATCATTGTAATCCATTGGAGAACAAAGAATCAAAAGATTTTTCCTCTAAGCAAACTATTGAATTCCGTTGTCCGGATGGCTCGGCAAATGTATATCTCTTACTAGCCGGATTAACCGTCGCAGCACGTCATGGATTTGAAATGAACAATGCGATTCAATATGCAAAAGATCGTTATGTAAGCGTAAATATTTTCGATGATAAAAATAAAGCTGTTTTAGATCGATTGGACCATCTTCCTGATTCTTGTTGGGCTTCCGCAGAAGTGTTGGAAAAACAACGTGATGTATACGAAAAATACAATGTATTTACACCTGCTTTAATCGACGGTTTAATTGGAAAATTAAAATCTTTTAATGATCAAACTTTACGTGAAGATTTAGGTAGCGATACAAATAAGATGTTAGAAATCGTAAAATCTTTCATTCACTGCGGATAATAATAAAAGTCACGCATACCAAATCCCCCCTTTAAAGTTTTAAAGGGGGGATTTTATTATTCCTATATTTATTTTTACCACACTCTCAAAAAGGGAATTACCTTCGTGGAATCTTATATACAAAGTGGAATGAGCCATATCGCTTATTCTTTGAATACATTTTGAGTTTCAATAATACAGAATTTTTTATAGTTTCTTATGCAAAGCTCCGTGAAACTTCTATTAAATTCAAATTCTTGG